>JAFQQW010000042.1 GCA_017410375.1 Clostridia bacterium
ATTATACTATATTTTAGCTGTGTAGTCCAGGAATTTCAGTACAAGCCATTGTAAAATTTAATATAATTTTTCATATCGAGTATTGCTCCTCTATGTATTTAAGGAATTTATTTTTCTTGATAAGTCGTTTGGATCCAATCCATAATACAAAATCGCAATCCTCGTTATCGGTGAGGTCGCGTAATTTCTGCTGTCCGATACTAAAATACGCTGCAGCTTCCTCTAAGGTTAAGTTCGCCTTTTCCCAAAAAGGAATTTCTTTCATATTACGCACCCACCTTTCCGATTCTTGCAAATCTCATGTGAGTTCTCCTTTCGATTTACTAAGTCATATATTTAATACTCAAATCACCGAAAGTTTGAGTTTCTCCTTTCTTTTAGATTTTTGACCGCCGTTCGTTAAAGATAATCGGTGAATGTGTAAGTATTATCAAGTTAAGTTTGTTTTACATCAAAATGGAAGCAGCACCTTCCCACAGGAGTTTCACCTCAGCCCATTCTGATGGCCTGCCGTCCAATTCAGTGACGAGTTCAAGACGGGAGTATCATTATCAGCAATAATGGTCTTCGCATAACGGTTTGCAAATCCGCCTTATTGCATGAAGTTTATCGCTCGCTTCTACGGAGTAGAGAAGGTCTTCGCGCCTTTGCAAAACTGCTCGCATTATTACTTGTGTGTTTTGATGTTGTTATTCAATTTTCAAGGTTCAACTTATATATTTTAGCTAGGATTTTCTTCTTGGGCTATCATTATAGCGCGTGAACCTAGGGGCCTGTCAAGGCCTTTTTGCTCGCGTCACGAAATTTTAACAAAAGTGCAGCAAACGCGCAATAATTAAAAAATCGGTAGACAATCTTTTACTTTTTGTAACCGCTATACATGTCGCACTTTCACCTATAAAAAGAGCAGGTGGGGTAATTACCCTACCTGCGATAGTTTTGTGCCACAAAGGGCTTATACAGCCGTCACATTCGCTCTTAAAATCGATTGTAGTTATCAGTCTTCATCGTATATGTCACTATCATTCTCGAAACATGCTATCACGAATCTTGCTCCGAGTTTGAATCCCTTAATAAATGTTTGACACTCTGTAGTCTGTATCATCTCATCATAGCAAGCCTTAAATTTGTCAAACACCTCTTTTTCTTGTTCGTTTAAGTTTTCAAGCAACTTTTCTTCATTCTTGACAAGCAACCTAAATGTCTTATCAAATTTCCTTTGCCTTTGAAATGGTCGCTCCATCGGGTTTATGTTTCCGTACCAGAATTCTTCAAGTATATGCATTATTTTCCCTCCTTATGCAAAGAGAGCGACTCAAGTTCCGGTATATCCGAAATCGAGTCACCCTCTTCAATCATTTTCTTTGCTGTTAGCAGTGCATGCTTGACATAAATCATATTTAGTTGTTTTCGTATTGTTTTGGCATCAACCTTTTGTTCAACCATTTTGAATACTTCTACAAACACGGCACTTTCAATCCCATATTTGTCGCCATACATAATTTCTTCCAATGTGTACTTTGCCATATGTGTCACCTCCTTGTGACACAAACAATACCATAGAAGGGGAGAGAAGTCAACGAAGATATGAAAACAAATCATTTCTTTATTTTCAATATTCTTATATTATGGAATTTTAACATAGTTACCAGCGGCATCTACAAAATCATCACCCCAATGTCTATATGCTCCGCTACTGTCCTTGTATGTATTACCCCAATGAATATAATTATCATCATAATCATAAAAGCCCGAACCCCAACTACAATAGTTCCCTTTGTGGTCTATAAATGTGTCACCCCATTTTCTATATGCACCCGAACAATCTACGAAAGAAAATTGTTTGATTTTCATTTCTCTTACATCTTGCTTGTATGATTTATATGTTGAGCTATTTGATTGAGAATTGGAATAATATGTATTATTTCTATTAGTGTTATTATTCGCACTATCGCCTGTGTTAGGTTCAAGAAGTCTTGTCCATTTTCCTTTTTTATTATTGTATTCATACCATTTATTAAGCATTTTTTTGATTCGGCATCACCGTTTTGAACAGCTTTGTAGAACCAATACCCAGCTTTTTCTTCGTCAAGACTTAACGGGGATATATTCCCATGAAAGAGAAGTCCCAAATTGTATTGTGAATCTACATCTCCGGCTTTTGCTGCTCTTGTCCACCAATATTCTACACGTTCAGGGTCATATCCGATACGCTTGCCTTTATAATACCAATTTCCAACCTCGACCATTGCTTTTACATTTCCATTTTCAGCAGCCTTTACTATCTTGTTAAAAAGTGCTTTTGTTTCTTCGTCCATATTTTCGGCCTTAGATGCAGTTCTTTTTATACGCAAACTTTCGCCCAACATTCCTGCTATATGATTAATAAAATCTCCAAATAAACCCATAGTATAAATTCTCCTTTGCTTTAATATGGTAATATATGAAATATATTCGCTTTCAATACACTAGTATTTAATAACTAATTAATTTTTGAAATAACTATACATAGCCACAAATTGCGAACTAACTGCTGCAATTTTAGAGTTATATTCAATTTGAGAAACCTGAGAATTCAGCTCCGTTAACTCCTTAGTCATATTTTCTGACAGATTATTCAAAGATGCATTTAAAGAATTTAAACTATTGTTAGTTTCTTGAATAGCATAATACAGTTCTCTTTGATTATCTCTTATATCTTCTAAAGTTTGTGATATATAGTCAAGTTTTTCTACAATTCTTGCATACTTTATATCATTCTCTAATAAATTATATGCACCATATGGTCCTGTAAGGCTATCACATCTATCTGATTCAAGGTATTCATATATAGAGCAAATATATACTAGGTTTCTATATTTAGGATATATTATATTTAAATCATAATATTTACCCAACAATTCCTCTGTATCTTTTATGTGTTTGCTTAATAGTTGATATTCTTCTGTTAAAACAGATAAAAATGATTCATTTTTTAATGCTATTTGCTTATTACTTTCGTTTTTTGTCCTAATTTGTTCGTTTTGTAAGTTAGTCTCTTTTATTATTTGCTCATTCTCTTTATCAGTAGTGTCAGGCACAAGACAACAAAAAATAAAGAACAAAAGCCCTATTATTGCACCTGCAATCCCTCCGCCTTTTGCAGCGGTATTGAACCCTTTAAATAGTCCTAGTAAAACACTGCATACAATTGCACCAATTATAGCTCCCACAAAGACAAAATACAAAAGCACCGAAACATTAGTAAAAAAGTCATTTGAAGGTTTTTCTTTTAGTTTTGCTTCTATGTATGGTATTTCCTCATATTGTGTATGTTTCTGGTAATGATTAATATTATTCTTTATCTGTGATATAGCTCTGTATTGTCCATACAAAGAAATTTCCATATCCTTTATACATTTTACATATTCGATTAATTTTTGTTTATTATCCAAAACAGACGCCCCCTTTATGTGTAATAGTATCTATATTTTAATCTTTTGAGAAAATATTATAAATAGACACATAGTATAAATTCTCTTTTGCTTTAATATTCAAAAATGTTATTTACGCATCTTACAGAAATAAGAATTGATTGCTCTTTTGTTGCAGTATCTAAAGGAGCAAAATGAGCACCGTCAACACCTTTTACAATTCCGTATTCTGCCATAAAGTAAACACTTTCTTTGGCATAATCGGATATTTCTGAATCATCATAAAATTTTCGCACATTATTCACATCAAAATCGTATATTTTATCATTTTCAGCAAGCTTGATAACTCTATACAGCATAGTGGCAAGCTGTTCTCTGCTTATATTATCGTAAGGTGAAAATGTTGTTTCGCTTGTACCTTTTGTTATTCCTAATTCGTATGCTATGGCAATATATGAAAGATACTCGCTTTCATAGTCGCAATCCGTAAAAGGCATATCGTCAATATCTACATAGGGAGCCTCGCCGACTATATTTTCATATAATGTTACTGCAATAGCTGCAAATTCTTCTCTTGTGATAGTGTCGTACAATGTATCTTCTAACATTTCATCGGGAATAAGACTATTTTGATATGCTTCGTAAACTTCTTCAGCAGCCCAATCTGATGTTGCAAATTCGATTTCGGTTTCCTCTGTATTTTCTTCTATATCATATATGAATTCATCACAATAAGGACATATTTCATATCCGTCTTCGTCATAGACAGCTTGGCTATCCTTAAAATTTTCTCCGCAATGTGGACACTCGATGTAGTATTGTTCTTCTTCGTCTTTTTCCTGAGTTAAATTTTCATCACAGTATGGACAAATTATATTACTGTTTTCATCATAAACATCGTCTGTAACATAAAATTTTTCGTCACAATATTGACATATCATTTCTTCTGTTTCTTCTTCGAGTTCCTGCAAATAATTATAGCAATCTTGACATATTAAATTATCATTTTCATCATAAAATTCATCGTTATCTTTAATCTCTGCTTCGCAGGAAAAACATATTATTGTTTCATTTTCTTGTGCTTTTTTCTTTTCCTCTTGAAGTTCATCATTGCAGATCTTGCATATTGTATTGCCTTCGTCATCATAAAATATGATATCATCCACTATTTCATCATCGCATATAAAACATATTTGTTTATGTATGATTTCCTCTTCTGTCAAACATATAACTTCCACATTGTCTAATACAGAATTACCAGAACCGATTGTTATGTTTTCCCATTGAGTTCTTGTTCCACCATAATATATAGTATTAAGCGAATTACAACCATAAAATGTTCTATTACCAATTTTTTCTACCGTGCTGGGAATATGTACTGTTGCAAGGCTTGAGCAATTTGTAAATGCACCTTGTCCAATGTCTTTCACCCCATCGCTTATCTCTATCTCTTTTAAATTCTTACACATTGCAAATGTAAAATGATATATGTTTTGTAAATAATCAGGTAGTTTTATAGAGACAAGATTTGTACAACCTTCAAATGCACTTGAACCAATTATTTTAACTTCACTAGGGATAGAAATTGATGCTAGTGAGGTACAATTTTTAAAAGCACTATAACCGATTTCTGTTACAGCGTCAGGAATTTGTACTTCTTCAATCTTTTCACACCCATAAAACACATAATTTCCTATATATGTTAATTCTTCTGGCATAATAATTTCTTTAATCAAAGGTGAAAATACATACCAGCCACCACCATTATCAAAGTTATACATATCTCCGGAACCAGAAATTGTTAACATTCCGTTATTGTCCAACTCCCAAGTTAAATTATTGCCACAAGAACCATTGGATAAAATGCTGGCATTTACACTTAAACTGAATGTCGAACATATAATTATAAAACATATAAGTAAACTTATTATTTTTTTCAAAAACATTCACTCCTTCTAACAAATTAGCGGAGGGCGATTCCCTCCGCTTAATAAGACTTAATTTACAGAAATATAACCACAGAAACTATATCCACTTTTATATCCTTTTGTTATTTTGCCATTAGCTGAATTTACAGTATATGTAATTTCTTTTACAATATCTGGGCCATAATATGATCCCGTGTTGCCTTCGATAATTGTTATAGTTTTTTTTGATTTATCTACTGATGTGACAATTCCCACATGGTCGGAATCGGACAAGTTTGATGTTTTTGCAAAGAATATAACATCGTTTTTCTTTAACGATTTTAAGGAGTTTTTATCCCATTTGTGATAACTATTACTTTTGCTTTCCATAGTATCACAATCTGCGGTTTTATAAATAACATTTGTTGAAATTCCTGCCTTGTTTGCACACCAACTTACAAAACTCGCACACCATTGTTGTCCGTTTGTTCCTGTAAATGCACCATACTTTGTATAATCACCCGTACCTTTTCCATTTTTGTTAGTACCTTGATAACCTATTTCTGCTTTTGCAACATCAGCTAAAGATTTTGTGTTTGAAGATGATGTGCTATCATCTTTAGATGTGGGTGTTTTTTTAGTCATTTTAGCATAGTCAGAGCCTTTAACCCAACCCATCTTATGTCCTTTAGAAACAGGATAGATTATTTGTACCCAATCACTTTTCTCATTTCCACTTAACAGATAGCATGTATCACCTTTTGCAACCGAACCGAATGTACTTGATTTTCCTTTCCATTTATATGTCGTTGCCTTTGTTTTTGCTGTAAATGATGAATCTGCTGCATCTTTTGCTAAATCACGCTTTGTAAATGCATCTCTTGAAAACCAAGCTGTCTTTGTTCCATTAGATACAGGATAAGTAACTTTTACTGCTTTTCCGCTTATTTCTATAATCTTACATTCATCAGTTGGGCAAGCAATATATCCGCCTGTCTTTGTTTTTAGATTAGATGCTGTATAGGCATATACTTTTCCTGATGAATTATATGTATATGTTGTTAATGGCTTGCTTTTTGATATTGTCGGCAAATTCGTTTTTGCTAATACATTAACACTAAAAATTGTTGATAGGATTAACACAAAAGTCAATACTGATGATAAAATTCTTTTTGATTTCATAATAAAAATCCTTTCTTTTCATAAATTTTTGTTATATTTTTTAAAATAGTTTACTTCTTAATTTCACTGTAATAGTAAATATCAAATCCCGTTTCGCTTTCTATCGGAATAATAATACTATTTTTTCCCTCGTGTATTACTTTTACTTCAGTTTTTTCTTCTTCCTTATTTACCATATAAACTTTCTCTTCATCTTCATTATATTCCAGGAGCCCGAAATCTATATATTTAACACCGTTTCTGCCTACGATACAAAGTTGATTATCTTCGTTAGTTAAACCAACACAATCATTTTCACCGCTTGGAGATAAACTATCAAAGTATCTTTCTTCATATAATGTATTTCCATCCCAATCTTCAAGCTTCATTGTTGAGTTCGAGCCATACAAGTTATATGGTTTTTTTGACTTATTTTCTTTTTTGTTTTCCGCTGTAATAGCAGAATATTTACTTAAGTATTCATTAAATGTAATAATATTACCCTTTGATTTAATATTTCCATCTGCATCTATAATAACTTCTTCAAGGTCTTTTTCTTCAGCGTTAGAAAGCAAATACATATTAAATAGATCACCGGATTTAACTTTATATCCAAGTCCTTTATCAAATCGATGCATTTCCTCGCCCTTGTAATTATAAACCACCATATCTGCAAAAGACCATTCTATGTAACATTTATTACTTAACCAAATAGTACCTCCTAATTTTACATGTCTATCAACTCCGCTTAGAAAGTCACCATTTTTATTATAGAATTTATATTTTTCTATTGTGTTTTTGTCAGAACTCATTATGCTTTCATAGAAAAACGGTGTGTTGTCATCAGCATCGTTATCCAATTCAAAACTCAAGTCATATAAATGACCTGTGCTTTTTAAAATCTCATTTCCCTTAACATCAAGAATCATTTCGAATTCTTCTCGTTCTGCCTTGAGATATAAGTTTTCATGTTCAGATGTGACATATTCATCCTTATTAACAAAATCTAAATCATCATAGTCAACTGGAAGGATTTCTTTTCCTTTATTATCCAATAGTCCATAGACTTTTCCATCAGTTTTGCTTACAATAATGGCATTTTCACAGTAGTCTTCAATGTCATATTCAGTAGTGAATAATTTGCCGGTTTTGCTACCAGTACAACCAGTACACACAGACAGAGTCATGAGCAATGCCAAACTTCTAGTAATTAGTTTGAACTTTGATTTAATCATATAAACTTCCTCCTTAGTTGTATCCTATACTTTGCTACATAATCTGTATTATGTGGTAATTGGACAAGTAAATAGTTATTTGCAAGCAGTCTATTAACTTATTATGCAACGATTTTTAGACCAATGTTAGTACATTTTGGGGCATTGGTCTAGTTGTCGTGGTTATTTATATTTTTTATAAATTTCAAACTTAAAAGTTTCGCAAATTATTGACTTTTTTCAGTATTGGTAGTATAATATTATCTATAATTATATGTATATCTAGCTTTTTCACCACATAATACAGATTATGTGGTTTTTTGTTTTCTAACAGAGTAGAAGTCCTAATTTTTGAATTTGCATTCTATGGATTTCACCTGACTCCATTGTATATATTCTCGTTGTGTTTACACTTGAATGTCCAAGAATATCAGCAAGTCGTACGACATCTTTTTGGATAGAGTAGTAGGTACGAGCAAACAAATGGCGCGGAGATTGTGAGGGAATACTTTATCTTTTGATATCCTTGCGCTTTCGCATAGTTTCTTCATATCAGACCATATGTTGCTTCTATCAAGCGGTTTTCCGTTTTTGCTAACGAATACGGAACCACTTTTTATATTGTTTTCTTTCATATATCCTTTTAGCATTTTGCAAAGTTGCTTAGGTAAGATAACTATTCTCATTTTACCTTTACAGTTGATTGTTGCTTGTCCAGATTTGACGGCAGAAACCGTTATAGCTTTAAGTTCTGATACACGGATACCTGTTGAACATATGGTTTGCATAATGTGATATAGCCTTTGATTTTTCTTTTGCTTTGCAGCAACTAACAACCTTTCATACTCAGCTTTTGTCAGTTCTTTATCCTTGTTTGCAAAAATCTGTCTTTGGATTTTTAGTGCCTTTACCTTCAGGTCATACCACTCATTATATGCAAAGAAACTGTTAAGTGAGGACGGTATAGAATTTACACTTGCTGGAGCATATTTTTCCACAATATCTTGCTTGTATTCAAGCACAACACTTTTGTTCAACTCTGATTCTTTGCACCAATCCATAAATACTGATATGTCACGGATATACTTTTCCAAGGTAGAGGAGGACTATTCCTCGTCAATTAAATATTCTTTAAACTTTTGTATTAGTTCATTTGTGATTTTTCTCATTTTGAATCAACTCCTTTGATTTTATTTTACCACCAACGATAAAATATATAAGAGCTGTCAATGATTTGCGTTATCTCCTTATTCAACCACAAACAATACCATAGAGAACATATGAAGTCTATAGGCCAATTGTAACAAAACATTTTAGTTATAGTAATTTTCAACGTTATCTTTAGATTGGTTATTCGTAAAGAATTTTAATACTTAAATCAAAAAACGATAAGATATAGCCTAAACATTTAGCTATATCTTATCGTTTAACACACTCTAAAAAAGATATTTGTGTGCACTATTTTTAATGTCATTTGGCAAATTAGCTATAGGAACCCTGAGCAATTCGCCTGGTTCAATCTTCTTTAATCCTCCGGCATAAATGCGAGAAAAGTTAGGCAGAATATTTTCTGCAGTATAATTCAAAGCTGAAAGCAATATATCATATAATGAGTTATCTCTTTTTAACATATCCATTAACCAACTTTTGGGATATAATAAAATATATGTGTTTAGTGCAATAGCATTAGATTTATTCCACAAAAAATAAATAGGTTGCTTATTTTTACTTCCTCTGCCCATGTAAGTCATCAAAAAAGGTGGTGGCAAACGTGTTTCTTGTTTATACCATGGTTCTCTAGATTTTACAAGAGTTCTATCAATTATCCTTTTTCCGTCGTTTTGCTTTATTTTAGCTAATTGCAGATATTCATAAAATTTTGGGAAAGTATTTTTTATATACTCTTCATCCATATCCGAATCTATTATTACAAGTTGTTGTTCTAATAATGGATATCCCTTATCATCAGAATCTATAATGTTAGACTCCAAAAACCTAGACTTAGGCAATATAGGTTTTAAGGCAACTTCAGGAATTTCATATTCTACAGCTTTTCCTCTATCTAATACAAAATAAGAATTTGCGCCTGTAGCAATTCCTCTTTTAATATCAAACAAATCTGCAAATGTAATTCTATTATTTTCATCAAATTGGTATAAACCCTCATGGCCATTTAAAATAATATTTCGCCAGTTTGTTTTTTCATTTTTTAATAATTGAGAATTTATTTTTGTTTTCATCTCTGGTTTTTCTGAAGAATAACCATATGAGACTTCGATATCATAATCATAGTCACATTTACACTTTTTAAAAGTTACTATACATGTAGAAACATTTGCTTTTTCAAATTGTCCCTCTTGCTCTTTATATATATGCAGTCTCATAAGTTGCACATTATTCAATAAATATTCTCGGATTGCCCTGCCATATTTAGTTTGAAGAAATAGGGAAGGAATCAGCCATGAAGCCACTCCTCCTTCTTTGAGCCATTTATCCATTATTAGTAAATGGTATACATATAAACTTGCATCTCCTGGAATATCTATTCCTGTCTGTAATTTTGCACACTCTTTTGCCACTTTCAAATAGCCTGTTGATATATCCTCATGTCTATTATATGGTGGATTTGCTAATATTAAATTCCGTTGGGGGGGTATTTTTATTGTGGTAGATATAGCATCTCCTAATATCACTTCTAGTCCACGAAGTTGATATCGTGTAGATGCATCTCTAACTGCATCCTCATTAATATCAATGCCAGTTGCCGTTTTAATCAAATAATCTTCATTAATATTTTGATTTAGTAAGGCTAAATAAAGTGCGCCATTTCCTATAGTAGGATCTCCAAAATGAATTTCTTTCTGCTCATCATAAAAAAATTCCATTGCACAAGAAACCATTTCTCGAGCATACTCTGGGGGAGTTACATAAATATTAGCCTTATCTTTATTAATAAAAATCTTATCTTCATAATATATTTCCCCGTTTGGAGATACTACAAAATTCTCTTGCCTTTTATTTTCTGTACTAGAGTTAGTTTGATTTAAATAAACTGATTTTGCAATTCCTTTTTTCTTGGCTTTTGATTTTTTTATATATATATTAAGCCCTTCAATAATTGATTTTATATAACTTATTTTATACTTTTGATTACTCAAATTATTATTAAAATCTTTAACCCTCTCGTAAGGTAGTAAGTCATTGACCAAATTTTCAATATTTTTTATCGAATTCCCTTCAGGCTGTCTTCCTATTGTGTTTAAAACGAGTTTTTGCGGATGACTAAATTTAAGTTTGTAATTCCAATCTATTTCCAAAAGCATATTATATAATTTAGTGGCAAAAGTATAATCTTTTCCTTCATATAATGTTAAATGGAGTCTGCTAAAAGGATAGTCAGGCTTATAATCAATTTTTTCCAGTTCCTCAGATTCACATCTTAAAAAGACTACATAATTTGTGCTTTCATTTAACATGTCAAGATTAAAAGCCCCAGGTTCTATGAGATTTAAATATGCAGGCATAATTTCTTCAATATACTCTGTTGCAAGCCCTTCATTTTTTAATGGTCTAAGTGTTATGTGGGGCAGTGATTTGCTGTTTGGGTTGCAAATATATTTTATCAATGTCAAACACTTTTCTATATATTGATTATTGTTTAAAAAAAGTGCATAATATTTCATACATATACCTCTCAAAATTAATACAAATCTAGCTTCTCCTTTAAAACACTATTTGTTTCAGATACTTTCTTCATTAGTTCATGTATAACAAGTTGGTGAAACTCATCGGCTTTTTTAAATGCCTCATTCTTATTTTTAATAGTCCACCAATTGATGTCATATTTTCTTAGATCCATATACCATTTGTATTCTGTTTTAATTCTCGATATAATTGAATTTATATCGGGGACAAAAGTTTCTAACTCATTTATTCTCTCAAATGGTGTTAACAACATATATTTTTTTACATCTTCAGGAGTAAGTTGAGGTTTGAATAAGCAAGCAATCATTGAATAGCATGTGATTAGCCTAGCAAATTTCAATTTTAATCTTTTCCAATTCTTTTTGTTTTCATCATCTAATGGATCTCTTCTGTACTCATAATTTAAAGCTAATGTGTACCAATAACGCAATATGTCATTAATTAGAAACAGAGGATAGAAGTTATCACTATGCTTTTCGTAATCCACAAAATATTTTTCAACTATGTTGTCTACAATTTTATTATATAATTCCTCATTATAAAGGGGTCTGCTCTCTAACATTAGAAGCATTCTAGCAGTAAAACTGTTATTAAAATCTTCATTTCTGCTACCAATGTCTAATAAATTTTCTTTTTTTATAAACTCCCAATACTCACCTTGTTTACTAGGTTCCGGAAATTGATTCTTTTTATTGATATCATACATTTTTGAAAAAAAGTTATACTTATCTAAATTGGAGACAGGCTTTGGTTCATTAGAATCAATGATGAAAAAAAGATCCAAATCTGAATTGTTAGACATCTCAAGCCTTCCCAGTGAGCCACATGTAAAAACACAAATTTTTTTATTAAATGAACTATCAAAAGAAAACGTACTTTGCATATTATCTTTTAATAACTTTATTTTATCTAATGATTGGGTTTTCAATTCAAAAAAATAGTTGTTCATGCTTATTTCTCCTGTATTAAATGTGTTTAATGGCTTTCTGCCAGTATTTAATATTCTTTTGTTGGAGATTGTCCAACTTGTTTTTATAAACATTTAAATTAGCTGAGTCCATTTTGTTTGAAATTGCATCAAACACAAAATTATCTCTCAAAATATTTAACTCAATATGAATTGTTATGTTTCTAACCCAATATTCCTCAAAATTAAAATATGCGGATATTGCAGTAAAGAAAGTAATTGCGGATGTCGCTGTAATTCCCAATATTTTATGAAAGGTAGAATTAATAACATCATTAATACCACATATAATTGTACTTAACATTGCCAACAATAAAATAAGTATTTTCAGTGTTCTAACAATCACTTTATATTTCTTGTCCTGGTTGCTGAAATAATTATGATATTTATCTATCATATCAAAAGTATATCGAGCCTCTGGGGTTAATTTTTCATACCATTCTTCGCTTTTCATACTACCGCTCCCTTCTTTTTACATATTATAACATAATTTATGTTTATTTGCAATATTAACCATGTAGATTTTTTATAAGCATATAATTTTATATATCAATTCAATTATATTAACAAAGGAAATAAACTAAATTCTATTATTTTATTGTTAATTAGGTTGAGCTATGTTTCATCTTATATTTGCCAGCTAAGGTGCGATATCACAATATGAGCGTTATAAGGTTTTTGTTTAAATGGTTTACATACATAAAAAGCATAGCCATCATTTATAACTATATTTTTGCTATACACTTAAGAATTCTTAAATCTTAATGTTATTTCGAAATATGTATCTCTACCACAAAAGGTCACAAATAAAATCATCTTACATCCCCAACTGAATATCATTGTCTTGAATTTCTTCGTATTCATCAATATCGACTTCGTCTATCTGGTTTGCTTTGAGAGATTCATCAGATGCTGTTGATCTAAGAGTTGCCCCCTGATTAATACCTTTTGTTAAGATAGCACCTATGAGCCCAGCTGCACCACCTAATGCAAACCCAAAGTTTGAACCGGCATCTTTGGCATCGAGTTTCTTTTTCTTCTCTTCGGGATCGTCATCTTGGTCGTTATCCATCAGCGAAGCCAAAGCTGTAAGAGTACCGACACCAGCGTCGAGAAGAATGTTGCTGCTCCTATCGTAATTTCCAGGAACTTCAACAGATGTTTCTTCAGCATATCTGTAGCTTCCTCCAATGCTTCTAAGTTGGTTCTCATTTCCGAGGAGAACTCTGAAATAAAATTCTCTCTCATCTTCCCATCCTGTTTCAAAGTATTCTCCACATCCTTCACTGTCTCCGTGTGTTTTCTCTGAATATAGTTGGTCATATCCGCCAGTTTCTGCAATAGCTGATTCATCAGGTCGATCTGATTCTCTTCTATCATATCGCTCGTCGCCAACTTCGAAATTACTTCGTACAGTTACGGCTGAAATTCTACCATATCCTTCATCAGTTGTATCTCGATTGACCTCTGTTCCTTTGGTATGGAACATATCTCCACTTGATAAGTCTGTTGTGCGAGTTCTTCCAAATTTGAAGAGTTCCTCTTGATTAATTCTTCCATCGAGAAGTTCTTTTGTGAGTTGTTCTCGTATCTTGAATTCATTCTCAATCATCTCCTTTAAAAATTTATCATCATGCAGTTTAATATCTCTGCACAGTTTTCCATTTGGACAAGTAAAAGTGATATTTTTTCTTTCATCTGTCCATCTCATTTGGTATCCTCGTTTTGCCATTTCTTTTGTAAATTGATTTCGATTACCGCTATATTTCATACTCTCTTGAATATCACTTATAAGCCTAAATTTCCAGCTCTGACCTTTTTCTGCGGCACGATATTCTCTTGTTGAAATACTTCTGCCGCCTTTTTCATAAGGAGGCAACACAGAGAAGCCTTGACTGATACAAATTTCATCACTAATATCTCTTAAAACCTTTAGGGAATTGGGAGTGAAATGTATCTTAGAACCGTTTTCAAAATTCACAGAATTAACAACAAAATTGGAATGTAAATGAGGCTCGTCCATATGTGTACAAACTAAAACCTCATGTCCCGGCCAAGCTCGTTTAGCAAACTCAATCCCAACCTCATGTACTTGCTCAGGCGTAATTTTTTCTTCAGGTGAAAACGATTGAGAAAAATGATAGAAATTCATACCGGTTTCTTTGTGATAAACTGCTTTTGTTGTCATAAATTCTGCATAGGCATTTTCGCCAAAACAATTAATTCCGGTGATTAATTTTCTTCCTGAATTCACATCAAACGTTTTCTCTTTCCTCAGACAATAATTGATGAGACCACGCATTGCACTTGGGCTTTGTTTTGCTTCAGGAATTACATTTACTGTTGCCATCAATCTCGCCTCGCAATCTCTCCAATGCGATCATTTAATTTATTAATCGCATTGATAAATTCTTCGAAATTATACGAGTAAAACACCTTTGCATTAACCTTTTGCGTGAGCTGATTAATGTTGTTACCTATGCGCTTAAGTTCTAATAAAAAAGGTTGCATATTTACGGGAATATAGATAGGCGTTTCGTTGGAAAGTCTGACCATATAATCTGAAACACTTAGATCTGCTTTGTCTGCACGTTTTTGAATATATTGTTTTTCTTTCTCCGTAACTCGTATTGTTAATGTCTTATCTCTTTTTCTTTTTGACATTTATATTACCTCCTTAATCAAAGTGGGTCCGGGCTTCTGCCCGAACAGTGTGCCGTCATGGTGGCACAACGCGTCAGGCGGACAGCCGGACGCTATGCTTGCCCCAGACCAAGTCTGGGAAAAATCTCAAATTCTCGTGCCCGATAATTTTCAGGGATATTGGAATAAAAAATAATTGATTTGCAAATCTCTATAAGAGTTGTCAATTAATTAAATCATCTTACTGTTTTTTGCTTATATTATTCTTTTCCAATAATCCTATGTTATTATTAACTTAGTATTATTTGCAGCCGTTTTTCACACCACCTAAGTCAAAAACCAACTACCATTTATTCAAGAACTTTGTTGGTCAACCTATAGAGATTAGATGTGGAACATCCATTACTCTTTTTGCGATTAACTTTGATTATGTAACCTAACTCAACCAACTTGGGTATCGCAATTTTAACAGTTGATAAACCAATACCAGTATCCTGATGTATAGTATCAAGAGAAGGGAAGCAGGCGTTGTCATTACCAGACCTCATACAAAGATAACATAGTATCTTAAATTCATTCCCAGTGATATTTTTATCAGTAATAATTTTATTGAGTATAGTTGTAAAATTCCCTTTCAGTTTTTGCATTTTTTAACCTCCTTTTTGCAAACAAAAAAGCCGTACCATTTCTGATACGACTTGATTAGTAGTGTGTCATGCGATTATAATAAGTGCAAATAATAAAATTAAAATACCATATGTAATAGGACTGGTGAGAATAGTTATAAATTTGCATTTTAAGGCAATGAATAATCTTTTTGCTTTTCGTGTTTTATAATTTGAATTTTGATATTGATGCTCTAATTCAGTATAGTAAAATTCTTGAACTTCTTTTTTATAAATTTTACCTTGTGATTCATATTTTACTCGATTCCATTCACTCTTCAAATAAATTTGAACTTTTTCTGTAAGTAAGTCAATGTCATTTTCAACAGATGTTCTATATTCCTTTGATTCTTTTGTTTCTATAAAAAAATCATTTTCATCTGTATCCATATTATGCATTTCATCAACATAATTACGAAAATTATCAAGAATATTTTCTGTAAGTGTAACAATTTCATTGTCTCGCTTATCGCAACAATTAAGTAGTAGTTTGATTTTTGAACATACCTTTTGACACTCGGCAAGATGCTGCCCACTTTTAACATAGTCATTTTTATAGTATACATTATTGTATATGTTTGTATGTGCTATAAAATCAGCTATACTGTCTCTTAATTTTTCTATCCATTCAACCCTATTTTTTGTAATAGAATTAACATAGTGAATAGCTTTGTTATTCTTGAATGTCATGTACACGGATAGTAGAGTGGTTGCAAAAGTCAAAATAATTCCTATAGCATATATAGAATCTTTATATAATTTTAACCATTCTATAATGTCTTGCATTTTATTTTTCCTCCTTAAAAGTATATTAATGAATCTTTTGAAAAACTCCTTGCAACAGTATCATTGCAAGGAGTTTAATAGTTAAGGTTCCTATTTAGTGCATAACCTTTTGCATATTATGGCGTAAGTTTGGCGTAAATTGGCGTATTTTTCAATTTTACTAATTTGTCAAACCCACTATTTTACTGCACTTTTTTAATTATTTGTTATCCAACGGCTTCATTGTAGGGAATAATAACACATCACGAATTGCAGGAGAGTCGGTCATGAGCATGCACAAACGGTCGATGCCGTAGCCGATACCACCCGTGGGGGGCATGCCAAGCTCTAATGCATACATAAAGTCTTCGTCGGTGGTGTTTGCTTCTTCGTCACCTAAAGCAAGGAGTGCTTCCTGTGCCTTAAAGCGTTCTCTCTGGTCGATGGGGTCGTTCAGCTCGGAGTATGCGTTTGCCATTTCCCAGCCGTTCATGAAGAATTCGAAACGTTCTACATAATTGGGATCTTCCGGTTTTTTCTTGGTGAGCGGAGAGATTTCAATGGGGTGGTCCATAACAAAGGTGGGCTGAATTAAGTGTTCTTCTGCAAATTCTTCAAAGAACAATGCTAAAATATCACCCTTCTTGTGATGGCCTTCATATTCTACATGATGCTCGTCCGCCACTTTCTTTGCAGCTTCGGTGTCTGCGATTTCGTTAAAGTCAACGCCTGCATATTTTTTAACTGCATCTACCATGGTGATGCGTTCAAAAGGCTTGCCTAAATCCATTTCCACACCGTTGTAGGTGATGGTGGTGGTGCCCAGTACTTCCTGTGCTACATGGCGGAACAGATTTTCAGTCAAATCCATCATGCCGTGGTAGTCGGTGTATGCCTGATAAAGTTCCATCAAAGTAAATTCGGGGTTATGACGAGTATCTAAGCCTTCGTTGCGGAATACTCTGCCGATTTCATAAACGCGTTCCAGACCGCCTACGATTAAGCGCTTTAAATACAATTCCAGAGAAATGCGGAGCTTGAAATCTTCGTCCAGCGCATTAAAATGGGTTTCAAAGGGACGTGCTGCCGCACCGCCTGCGTTTGCAACCAGCATAGGGGTTTCTACTTCCAAAAAGCCCTGGCTGTTCAAAAAGTTTCTGATGGTAGCGATAATCTTGGAACGTTTGATAAAGGTATCTTTCACATCAGCGTTCATGATTAAGTCCACATAGCGCTGACGGTAACGGGTATCGGTATCGGTCAGACCGTGGAATTTTTCGGGCAAAATCTGCAGGCTCTTGGAAAGGAGCACCAACTCTTCTGCGTGGATAGAAATTTCACCTGTCTTGGTTTTGAAAACGGTACCCTTGATACCGATGATATCACCGATATCCATTTTCTTAAAATCTTTATAAGCGTCTTCACCAATGCTGTCACGGGCAACATAGGACTGGATGCTTCCCTTTAAATCCTGTACATTACAGAAAGAAGCTTTACCCATTACGCGTTTGAACATCATACGGCCTGCGATGGTTACGGTTTTGCCTTCCATCTCGTCGTAGTTTTCTTTGATGTCGGTGCTGTGGGCATCCGGATTATACTTGGTAATCACAAAGGGATCTTTGCCTTCTGCCTGCAGCTCGTCCAGCTTGGTTCGTCTGATTTTTAAAAGTTCATTTAATTCCTGTACTTGTTCAGCCATTTAAATTCTCCTTAACATAAAATTACATATACTATATTATAATACAAAATTTCGAAAAAGTAAATACAAAATTTATACAAAACACTTGATTTTTTTTAATTTTTTTGGTAAAATATACAAAAAAGAACGGAACCGGAGGATGAAAATATGAAATGTCCCTTTTGCGGTCACGAAGAAAGTAAGGTTATAGACTCCCGTCCGACGGATGAGGGCACCATTATCAGACGTCGCAGAGAATGTATTTCCTGTGAAAAGCGTTTTACCACCTATGAAAAAGTGGAAAACATTTCGGTGATGGTTATTAAGAAAGATAAATCGCGTCAGCTGTTTGATGCGGGTAAATTGCTGGCAGGTATTTCGCATGCCTGCGAAAAGCGCCCCATTTCCAGAGCGCAGCTTGAGGATATTGTAAGCAAGATTGAAAATGCCATTTACAATACCGAGGATAAAGAACTCCCCACAACCACCATCGGTGAAATGGTTATGGAAGAGCTTCGGCAACTTGACCAGGTGGCATACATCCGATTCGTTTCGGTATACCGCGAGTTTGACGATATCGAAACCTTTATGAAGGAACTGAAAATCTTAAAAAAGAGCCAATAAAAAGAGAATCCGCAGACTTAAAAAGTCTGCGGATTTTTTATTTGTTCAACAAGTAGGTTTCAAACGCCTTGCCGACATTTTCGCCAAAGTGGTGCATTCTTGCAGGGGTATATTCGTTGCCGACTCTTCCGGTGTACGGAAATTCCAGAGTGGTGGCAAGGGGAGCACTCTTTTTCAGGAAGAAATAGCCTCTGGAGCAGGATGTAAAGTATGCATCGTCATAATCGGTGTTGCCGAGGTATTCAATTTTATCAGGCGTTGTGTCTTCTGCTATTGTCTGCAATAAAGCTTCTCTGAACGAAGCAAGAGGCGATTCGTCTTTGGTGGAATCATAATAGAAGTACGGGTCGGGTGTTTGCAGACCCGGGCAATGGAAGTCCATAAACGCCACAACATTTTTATCCTCTACAAACGAAACAAGGCTTTTTACGGAATTGTAAATCTGTTCGTCGTAGTCGCGGTTGTGGTCGTGCGGAATCCGGAGCTTGCCCTGATCGCCGTTTTCAACGCCGTCTACATCCATCATGGGCACAATGTAGAAGCAGTATTTGTCAAGCAAATCTGTACTTGCTTCGGTGGCAAGATAGTCTACAAGCCCTTCCAGCAGGAAAGAGGGGGTTGTTTCACAGCAATGGTGGCGCGAGGTCATCACAACACACTCTTCACTTTCGGTGTTGCCTAAGGTCAGCATGGGCACAACCCGTTCCTGTTCCGAAAGACAAAGGGTAGAAACGGTAACCGCTTGGCTGTAATCGGTTTCACAGGTGTCCAAAAATGCGGTTAAATCACTGTATACATAAGGAATCGCACACGCAAAGTGTACGGTTTCACCTGCTTTTAAATCAAAGGTGAATTCGGTTTTGTAAGCACTTTCCGAAAGGTAGTTCCAGGTTTCGTCATCATAGGAGTACGCCACGCCGGAAGCAGAAATAATATAGGGTGTGCCTTTGAATTTAAAGGTTACGGTGCGGTCGGTTTCGGAGGTTGCCTTGAAATTCCAGTAGAACCAGTCGGTGGAGGTGTCAGACAAATCGGGACGGACATATATCACATTTTGCTTCATGCCGTCCACAAGGATGTTACCGCCGCTGAAGTTTTCATCTATGGTTACGTCACGCATAAAGTCTGCTTCGGTAAATTGCGTGGGCAAATTCTGAACCTTGTTTGCGTAAGTGGTAAGTTCTTCGTAGCTTTCGGAAGGCACATGGCTTAAATCTTTTGTCAGAAGAATCGCATCTAAACGTGCATAATAGCAGGAACTGTCGATAACAGATAAGATGTTTTCCCCTTCATTTAAGGTTACGGTGCCGCCGTCTTCCCAAATGTAACCGTCTTCTACAACAGAGCCGAAGACAGCTTCGCTTTCTGTACCGTTTACGGCAACTTTAAAATGTCGTTTCCCGGCGGTGTCGGCGAAGTTTCTGCCACGCACCCAAAGCTTATAGGTTCCGGGTTCTGAACAGTTTAAAGTATAGGTTGCAGGACGGGTTTCTCCATCTGTGGTAAGTCCCGAGAGTACCGATGCAGAAAATGCGGAATCATCATTCGGTAATCCTAAACTCCAGGAGCCTATTTCCGTAAAGTCGGTTGCCAAAACCAGATAAGGCGAAACCGCGGAGTAGGGGTATACGAAGGAAGCTTCGGTCAGCGGATGCATACCCGACACAGAATCCCAGATCATGATTTTTAAGTAACTGTTATCGGTGATTTGTTTGATCGAAAGGTCTGTGCTTAAGGTTGCTTTCCCGTTCGTTAAAGGTGCACAGTCCGATGCAGAGATGTCTTTTAAGGTTTTGCCGTCAAAGAGGGCAACAAATAAGGTTGCGGTGCCACTTGGATTATCGGGATTTAAAACGTCGGCTTCAATGTTGAAATCGCCTGCTGAAAGACAGAACACCTGTTCACCGTTCATCAGGTTGTCGCTTAAGCGGATGATTGCGTGTTTTTTATTGGTTGCTTCTTCAAAATACAGCTTTCCGTTATTCAGATTTCCGTTAAACTGCATGGTGATAAATTCGTTTTCAGGTAGTACAAAGGTGCCAATTTTGTTTTTTTGTCCGTCTGATACAATACGGTTTACGGCAAGTTCTTCTTTGTTGCGAAGGATGCGCATGGTGCCGTTTGTGATACCGTCTGTATAGAAAGTGTATATACCGCCCGGGCTGTCGAGCTTTAAATTGCTCTGCAAAGCAACAGAGGTCTTGTCTGCAATCAGGGTATAGTCTGGTGTGTAGTTTTCCTGCAATTCAAATTTTACGTCAGCTACGCGGGCATAGCTTCCGCCTGTAGCGACGAGGGAAACATATTCGGTGTTGTCACCGTTAAAATAAAATGTGCCGATTTCGCTCCAGATACCGCCTCTGTCTTCCGATTCGGTATTTACGGGAAGCGGAAGATTCTGATGCAGGCGACCATCCGAATACACACTTGCATTCATTTTCATGGGGTTCTGGTTGGACTGATATTTGATGTTCCAGAAGCTTACTTTGTACCAGCCCGGTGTAAGCTTACTTGGTGTGTACATGGCATATTCTCCTTTAAGGGTTGTGTATAAACTGCTTTCCGTACCTGCCGAGTCGGGCATTTTTGCCGTTTCCCAGTTTCCGGATTTTGAAAAGCCTTTGTTTGCAAGGGCGATTCTTTCAAAGGTTTTTAATACTACGGGCGGTGCAGGGTAGCTTGGAAGCGAGAGTTTTTCGCTGTCATACATGTAAAACTCTGACATGGACCAGCCCGATACCGCGGCTTGCTGCGACGCATTGTGATTCTGCATCTCGAAACTTTTGATGGCGGAATCGGCGGTGACCTCAGATGCCTTCGGGGCAATGCCGGAAATGCTTTCTACAAGGTATTGATTGTCTAAATCGTATACCTTGATGTCGTAGGTTGCGCTGCCTGTATGGAACACAATCACGAAGCGGTAATTGGTACCGGGAATGAAATAGTAACCGCTGTCCGATACAGTAGCAGTGGATGAACCGTTATAGTATTGGAGCTGGATGCCGTCGGCGGTCTGATACAGCTCACTGTGCATGAAAAGCTTGTTTGCGTTTCCTGCGCGGACTAAAAACACCATTTTGTTGGACATCTGCGCAATGTTTGTGGTAAAGTCCAGTACAACATCTCCGGTAGCAGGTGTGTTTTTTAAAGCAGGGAAAGTAATATTTGACTGTGTGCTTCCGGTGTGGGTGAAGCTGAGACAACCGTTTGCTACAGACAGTTCACCCTGATTTGCGCTGATGTCTGAAAGTTCTGCGTCACTGTCAAAAGGAAGTGTTAAGTAATTGGTATCGGTGTTTCCAATGCGTACGAATTTAACGGCTGTTGCACGGGTGTATCCGTTTCGGGTCAATGTTATACCATCGCCCGGCTTTAGGTCAAAAACGGCATCAGCACCGCCGACGCGAATCCAGTTGCGTACCGCTGTGGCGGTGGTTGTATAACCGTAAGAAGAAGGTGTCAGGGTGTAGCTGTTACTGCCAATGCTTGCAGTGTAGCCGGAGGTTGTGTGGGTTAAATAGTAGTAAATCGCATACGAGCCTGCTGTTGCATTTTGGGGTAGTGGGAAAAAGGCGGTAGAATTTGCAGTTGAGGTCATGGAGCTTGTGGCGGTTGTTTCATCTGCATACTGGTTGGCGGTTGTCCACGTGCCGGTATAGGTTACAGAGCTGTCATTATACAAAACCTTATGGGTTTCTTTTGTCTGACCCATATATACAAATTTTACAGAGGTAGCTCTTGCATAACTTGCAGAGCTACCGGTCAAAACAACCTTGTCGGTGCCGTCGCCCTTCATGGTAAAGGTTGTGTCACCGCCTAAACGTATGTACTGGTTTACCGCACCTGTCGGATAGCCGTAAACAGTTGCGCTGAAATGCGTATTGATGTCATTTACCGTAACGGTCATGCCGGTTGTGGTGGTGTGGGCAAGAAAATAGTACACCGCATATTCCCCTGCAGGAGCGCCGCTCGGCAAAGGAAATGTTGCAGTGCCTGTTTTATTAGAGGTCATTTTACTGCTTGCGGTGGTGGCATCGCTGTATTGTGAGCTGGCTTGCCAGGTTCCGGTGTAGGTGACGGATGCATTGTCATAGCGTACAACGTATTCTGTTTGGGTTGCCTGTGCCTGCAAGCTTATAAAGCAAGGCAACAAAAGCAATATTGCCAGAAATAGTGAAAAAATTTTTTTCATATACATTCCTCCCTTTTTCTTCATTATAATATTTAAGGGAAGTGTGGGTCTATAATGATTCGGTTATCTTGTTTATATAATTTGGTTAACTATAGAAAGGCATTCATTGCCCGGGAAATAAAAGGGGAAAAAAGTAATAATACAGCAAGTAAAAAAAGGGCGGTAAAGCCCTTTTTTTGTTGTTTAAAGCAGTAAAGGGCAAAAGAGGCGGTGCGGAGGGCGGAAATGAGAGTTAAAATGTATAAAAGGGAAGGGAACAAGGTACAAAACTCCTTTTAATTGGTTTTGGTGTTTCGGAAATTGATATGCACCGAAAAGGCGGAAAAGGGATATTTTAGGCTCCATTTGTATTGCTTAAGCTTTTTTTCGGTGGCAAAGCAGGGGCGTGCATATTGCTCAAAAAACATCAGGTCGCAGTTGTCTTTTTTCGTTTTTTCCAGGAAAGCGGAAATGTCTTTTTTTAAGGTGTCTGTGATGTCCTGCACGGCTCTTTTGTTGTCTGAAAACAGGAAATCCTTGCCCGAAAGGGGTTCGCCTGTCAGGTCGAGCGAGACCGAGATTACGGGATTGCTTTCGGCGCGGATTGTGATTTGGGGCTTGGAACGCGCATCTATGCGGTACACGCCGTTTTCAGTTTCATACTTTAAATCCGAAAAGGTGCTTTTTAAGAGATTATAGAGTAAAATATCCTCTTTGAGATAGATTTTTAAAAGACTGTCCTCTTTTAAAACTGCCATGCCCGAAATTTCAAAGGGATTATTTTTTTGCAGAAAGGGGAGTGCCAGTGCGTGGTGCTTTTGCAGAAATACGGCAACCGTTTGCTTTAAACCGTAGCCCGAGGCAGGATTGGCGAAAAAATCTGTATAAAAACGGGTGGGAGAAAGCTCTAAAGGGGAAGAAACCGAATTTAATTTTTCTTCAGCCTTTCCCTCACAAATTGCCATACACGCATCATGGCGCAGGTCGGATACAGTTTTTATGTCCTCCCGGAGGTAATCCAAATCAGATTTGGCTGCTTCTTCACCAATCAGAATCACGCTTAAATGAGATAAATCGGTAATTTTGGCAATCTTGCTGTTGGCGGTATCCAACGCCAGATGCAGAGAGTCGGTGTCAAAGGTGAGGCTGTTTAGGGGTGCTTCTTCTCCCTTGCTTCCGTCAATACCGCTCGCAATGTTCAAAGGGACAGCATACTGAAAGGTGATGCGGAAGGTGTTGCTTTCGCTTTTGTCTATACCGACAGCAACCACATACGCAAGCTCGTCAATTTCAATGGCATCGTAACAGCCGGCACAGGGCAATAACAAAAATATCAGTATAAAGCAAAGCGTTTTTTTACACATGGGGTGTCTCCTTTTTCTTTTTGGGCAGCATCATAAGGATAAGCGGAATCAAAAACGGAATCAGCCATAGAAACAGCCCTGCGTGCTTTAAAAAGGCTTGTCCTTCAGGATTTAAAAACGTAATTTCGCTGAACGCAATACAAAGCAAGGCAAGCGGTGTGCATAGGGGCTTCCGGTGTGGCGTCAAAAATGCTTTTTGGAACATTCTTGTGGCAAAAAAGAGCATGGATGAAAGATACAGCAGTCCCGAAAGGGTGTACAAAATTAAAAACAAGCCGTCGCTTCTGCCAAACAAGCCTGTCTGCATAACGGTAAAAACGGCGGGCAAGGTGCGTGACGTGTCTGTAAGCAGGGTGGCACCGATGACAAACAGATACAAAAGGGCAGAAATGAACAAGGAAGGAAATGCAACGGCAGAAATGTTCCCGTTGTAATCCTCGGTCAGATAAAACAAAATCAGAATTTCAAACAGCGAGGAAAGCATAAAAATACCGCTTACAAATGTTTCGGACACGCCTTTCCCGAAAAAGGGAAACAGGTTGAAAAACGAAAATTTCTTAAGGTGCAGGGCAAGCAGAAACAAAAGTACACCGAACAGAATGGGTACAAAAAAGCCGTTGGTTTTGCCGATGCTTTGTATACCGCCCTTTGCGCAGACAATCATACCAAGCCCGAAGGGGATTGCCAGGAATAAAAAGGGGGAGCGGGGGAATGCCAGAAGCTTTAAAAAGTAGATGAGCAGGCTTAAGTTTACGGTACAGCAAAACAGGGTCAGAAGCAGAGCGGTAAAATGAAACAGGCGCTTTAAAAAAGAGGATGGCATCAGAGAAAAGAGATTGCTGTCTGTTCTTTTTTTAAAAAACAGAAAAAACAGAAGTGCGATTGCGTAAATCATCAGTACGGTTAAAAGCGAAGCACTGCCTGCGTTTTCAATGAAAAATGAGGGGGTTAATAAAAACAGCTTACAGCAAAGCAGATTTACGGTAAGAGAAACCGCCTCGAAACGGGATATTTTTTGCATTATTCCACCCACTTTCTGCTGATTTTTGCCTGCAATTCGGTTTGTTGTGCCTGCACATAGCTGTGTCGACTTTCTTTTTTCCAGGCAGGCGGTTGGAACAAAAAGGATAAAAGGCTTTTTTTGTCGTCACTTGCTAAGGTGGTAAAAAGAGAAACACCCAAGGATTTTACTTCGGAAAGGAGGGTTGCGTGCAAAAATAGCCCAGCAGTAATGCCCAAAAAGCCAAAGCTTGCGCCTAAAAGAATGTAGAGATAACGGGCAAAGCGGAAGGTAAAGTTTAAGGCGTAATTGGGCGTTGCAAACGAACCGATGCCCGTCAGCGAAACAATGATGATGGCAAGGGGACTCACTAAGTTTGCAGAAACTGCCGCCTGCCCCACAATCAGACCGCCGATGATACCGACGGTTGAGCCGATGGGAGAGGGAACACGCAGGCTGGCTTCGCGGATAATGTCAAAGGCGATTTCCATCAGCAAAATCTCAAAAAGAGCCGAAAACGGAACCGATTCCCGCGCGGATTCTATGGCAAACAGCAAGTCGGGCGGAATCATTTCATGGTGAAAATTTACAATGGCAATATAAATGCCCGACAATAAAAAGGAAGAAAGGATGCCCAAAAGGCGGATTCCTTTCATTAAGTTTGCAAAGGGAAAACGGACATTCTGATCCTCGGGGCTGGTTAAAAATTCGGTAAATGCCACCGGTGCGATCAGCGCAAAGGGACTGCCGTGCACAATGATGGCGACCTTTCCTTCCACCAGCGCGCTTGCAGTTTTGTCGGGACGTTCGGTGGTTAAAAACTGCGGAGAAAGGGCAAAGGAAGCATCTTCGATAAATTGCTCCACTTCGCCTGCCTGATACACAAAGTCGGCATCAATGCTTCTAAGCCTGCGTTTCATTTCTTTAACCAGAGACATATTGGTTACGTTTTTAATATAAAGCAATGCGCAGGGAGTCTTGCTTTGTTTTCCTAAAGAAAGGGTTTCGCATACTAAATTTTCGTTTCTTAAATTTTTGCGGATGAGTGCGGTGTTGACCTTGAAATTTTCGTTAAAGCCCTCGTGGGGACCGTAGATGACATGCTCGGTGATGGGAGAATCAATACCACGGCGTTCCCAACCTTTGACGTCTACCGAAAATGCCGAAGAAAAGCCTTCTACAAAAACCAGGCAGTTTCCCATGTTCACTTCGCTGAAAACGTCTGCAAAGGTTTGCTTTTGGGTGACTTGGTTGTTCAGGAGCAGTTGGTCGTTTAATTTGTCAGGGGTGATGTCTGATTGGGGCAGAAGCATTAAAGGCGCTAAAATGTGGTTGCCGATGCTGTCGTCCCGAACTAAGCCTTCCACAAACAGTAAAAAGGCTTTTTTGGATTGGCCGATTAAAAATTCGCGCACCTTTATATCGCTGTTTTGAGGCAGGGAATAAACCGCTCGGATAAAGGTCAGATTTTCGGCACAGCTTAAGAAAATATTTTGTGCTAAATCAGGCTCTTCAGGCGGTGCCTCAGGGGCTTTGGGAACAAAATCGGTTTTGGGTGTTTCAGGGGTGTAACGAAACAGTTTTTTAAAAAAATTAGATGTTTTCATGTCCTTAGTATTTGAAAAGGCGGTAATTTTATACATAAAAGAATCTCTTTGCGCATAGGATGGAACAGAAAACGAACGGAGGAGAGAGCATGGACATGAAAAAAGACGAAATTTTATATCAGGCGGTGGCGGGAAACGGGAAAACGGGTGTGTCGCAGGAGATGGACATGACGTTGACGGAAGCGGATACCGAGCTTGAAAAGGTTTTGCGGACAGAAGCAACCGTAACGGTAAACAGTACCGAAGTGCAAAAGGATAAGGTTATGGTACAGGGCATAGTGCATTGCTTTGTGCTTTGTCAAAATGCGGACGGAGATGTAAAACGGCTTTCGGGTGAGCAGGCGTTTACCGAGGCGGTGGATGTAAAGGGATGCGACACAGACTGCATTGCGATAACCGATACAGCGGTTCAAAAAGCAGATGCACGCATTGTAAATGGCAGAAAGGTAAGCGCAAGAGTGCACGCAGACATTGCGGTTTGCAGCTATAAAGAAGAAAGACAGGAGTTGGTTACCGAAATTGAAGAGCAGGGCATAGAACAAAAAAGGCAACCCCTTTCGTTTATGCAAAGCTGTGGAGCGCATCAGAAACGGTTTGAAATCCGCGAGCAGGTAGAAATTGCAAACGAAAATCCGTCGGTTTACGAAATTTTGAGGGTGGACGGTAAAATCAGCACCGACGGGTATAGAATCGTAAACAACAAGGTGGTGGTCAAAGCGGATTTGAACGTGGTTATTTTGTATGTAAATGACGAAAACTATCAGCTTTGCACCGCATCGCTTTGTATTCCGTTTACCGAAATTTTTGAGGTGGACGGCATCGAAGAGGATTGGCTGTTTCTGCAAAACATTGCAGTAGAAAGTATTCAGTTTGAATCGGAAGCCGATACAAAGGGCGAAATGCGCGTGCTGAATATAAATTGCATGGCAAACGCAACCGCTAAAATGTTTAAACCGCAAACGATAGCCGTACTCAACGACTGCTACGGGGTACGACAGAATGTGGAAAAGGTGACCGATCGCTTTTCGGTTTTCCGGCATGCGGGGGATTTAAGCGGTCAGACAGGCTTTAAAGGACAGATTGAACTCGGTGAGATGCCCAAGGTGGGGCAGGTGTTTTATTTAAGTGCCGAGCCTGAGGTGAAGCACACGACCGTTGAAAACGGCATGTGCGATATACAGGGAACGGTGAAAGTGCAGGTGCATTATATTACGGAGGATGCTAAGCTGCCCCTCGCGGTGCTGGAAAAGGAGATTCCTTTTGCCGAGCGGTTTTCCTGCAGTGCAGAAAACGCAAAACCGGAACTTTTGGTGCAGGCAAGCGGAATCAGTTATACCTTAAACGGAGATTATGTGATTGATATCCGCGGAAATTTGGTGTTTACGGGTGTGTTACTCTCGGAAGAACCTGTGCAGGCGGTGCGTGCGGTATCCGTAACCGAGGCGGAAAATAAAAAGGATTTACCCTCGGTTACCATATGCTTTGCAAAGGACGGAGAAGGATTATGGGACGTGGCAAAGCGGTATTCCACATCGGTGCAGTCCATTATGGATGCAAACGGTATTCATGAAAACACTTCTCTTTCGGGCAGGCAGTTGATTGTACCCAAATATAAATAAGAACAAGGCGTGAAAGCAAAGCTTTTCACGCCTTTAATTTTATCCGAATTTAAAGATTGTGTATCTGAATTTATATATACTTTTAGATTTAAAGTTTTTATAATAAAGATAAGAAAATAAAAAAAGGAGAGAGAAATATGAAAACAATAGCAGTTATCGGTTGCGGTAGAATTGCGGATGCTGCACATTTTCCGGCGTTTGAAAAAATTGATGGCGTGCGCATCAAATATGCCTGTGACCTGATTTTGGAAAAAGCAGAAGCAGCAAAAGCAAAATACACCAAAATTGAACAGTGTATTACAGATTATAACATTGCCTTGGCAGACGAGGAAGTGGAAGCGGTTTATGTACTTACCCCGAACTATGCGCACTACACCATAACCATGGATGCGTTAAAGGCGGGCAAGCATGTATTCTGTGAAAAGCCCATTACCGTAAACTATGATTTGTCCTGCGAAATGGCAGAAGCGGCAAACAAAGCAGGCAAGCTTTTAAATATTGGTGTTTGTAACCGTTATCATAAGTCGGTTGAAATGCTGGAAGAAATGAACAGACAGGGTAAATTCGGTAACATTTATCATGTTTACTGCTCTTTCCGCGCACATCGCTCCATTCCGGGACTCGGTGGTGCGTTCACCACAAAAGCGGAGTCGGGCGGTGGCGTTCTGATTGATTGGGGTGTGCATTACATGGACTTGATTTTGTACATCTTAGGCGGTCCGAAGCTGGAAACTCTTACCTGTAACGCGTATAACGAAATGGCAAAGGATATGAAGAACTACAAATATACCAGCATGTGGGCAGAAAATACCGCTGATGTTGAAAACGGTACCAATGATGTAGACGATTTTATTACCGGCTTTATCCGTACCGATAAGGCGTCCATTTCCTTTAACGGTGCATGGGCACAGAATATTTTCAAAGGTGATACCTTTATTGATTTTATGGGTGATAAGGGCGGTGCGCGTCTGACTTACGGCGGTAAGTTTGAATTCTATGACGGTGAAACCCTGTCTACCATTATTCCCGAATACAATATTCCGAATATGTACGAAGAAGAAAATAAAGCATTCTTAAAAGCAATCGATACCGGCGAAAAGACTAAAACCCATATCGATAACATTTTAGAAAGTGCAAAGCTTCTTGACAGACTGTACAAGTCGGCAGACCTTAAAAAAGAAATCGAAGCCTAAAAAAACAACCCCGAGCAAACATGCTCGGGGTTACATTTTTATTTTGCGTAGTCGATTGCGCGGGTTTCGCGGATAACATTGACTTTAATCTGACCGGGATATTCCAGTTCGCTTTCAATGCGCTTAACAATATCTCGTGCCAAAATGATTGAAGAATCATCGTCAATCTTTTCAGGCTTAACCATGATGCGGATTTCACGACCTGCCTGGATTGCAAAGGAGTGGTCAACACCCTCAAAGGAGCATGCGATTTCTTCCAGTTTTTCCAGACGCTTGATGTAGGTTTCAATATTTTCTCTTCTTGCACCGGGACGGGCTGCGGAAATGGTATCTGCTGCCTGCACGATGAATGCAAGGGGAGTGGTGGGTTCAATGTCACCGTGGTGCGCATGAACCGCGTTGATGATTTCGGGGTTTTCCTTGTGCTTACGCAGGATATCCACACCGATTTCCACGTGTGAGCCTTCGATTTCATGGTCAACGGCTTTACCGATGTCATGAAGCAGACCTGCGCGCTTTGCGGTGGTGGTATCTAAACCAAGCTCATCTGCTAAGATACCCGAAAGGTGTGCGACTTCCATAGAATGCTTTAACACATTCTGACCGTAGCTGGTTCTGAATTTCAGTTTACCTAAAAGCTTAACAATATCGGGATGCAGACCGTGTACACCGGTTTCAAAGGTTGCTTTTTCGCCCTCTTCTTTAATGGTATTGTCTACGTCGCGTTTTGCACGCTCTACGGTTTCTTCGATTCTTGCGGGATGGATTCGACCGTCACCAATCAGCTTTTCAAGGGCAACACGTGCCACTTCTCTGCGGATGGGGTCAAAGCCGGAAAGAACAACTGCTTCGGGGGTATCGTCGATAATCAAATCAACGCCGGTGAGCTGTTCAAGTGTACGGATGTTACGGCCTTCACGACCGATGATTCTGCCCTTCATTTCATCAGACGGCAGGTTTACAACCGATACAACACTTTCTGCCACATGATCGGCAGAGCATTTCTGAATTGCGGCACTTAAAATGTTGCGTGCGCGTTTTTCAGATTCGTCCTTGATGTTTCGTTCCACATCTTTAATCAGCATGGCTGCCTCATGTCTGATTTCACTTTCCATGTTTTTCAGCAGATATTCCTTCGCTTCTGCGGCGGATAATCCAGACAACTTTTCTAAAATTTCAATTTCCTTTTTGAGTGTTTGTGCAACTTCTTCTTTAACTTCTTCCGCTTCTTTGATTTTTTTGTTTAAAGTTTCATCTTTCTTTTCGAGTGCATCTACCTTACGGTCAAGCGACTCTTCTTTTTGCTGAATTCTGCGTTCCTGACGCTGAATTTCACTTCTTCTTTCTTTGAGTTCTTTTTCCAGTTCTGCTTTCAATGCATGAGATTCTTCTTTTGCTTCTACCAGAATTTCACGCTTTTTGTTTTCTGCGGCTTTCACAGCATCATTTACTAAGTTTTTAGCCTGTTCTTCAGCACTGCCGATCTCAGCTTCGGCAATCTTTTTTCTGTATACAACGCCTAAAACGAAAGCGATAATACTGCATACCACAGCAGCAACAACCGGGATAATCCAATCTAACATTATGTAGAACACCTCCCTGTTGTGTATTCATTAAAATGGTTTTATGGTCAATCAAAGAATTATTACACAAAACTACTATTTTAGTATACTATTTTTTTAAAACTATGTCAAGGTTTTTCTTCAATATTTATTGATTTTTTTTTAAGAGTATGTTATACTATAAACTAATAAAATATGTTCGTGTAAAAAGGAGTGTGTGGTAAATGAAAACTGATATCGAAATTGCGCAGAGCGCGAAAATGCTTCCGATTGGTGAAATTGCTAAAAAACTTGGTGTTTCGGAGGATGACCTGGAATACTACGGCAGATACAAAGCCAAAATCACCAATGATGTGCTTAAAAAACTGGAAAATAAAAAGGACGGTAAGCTGGTTTTGGTTACCGCCATCAACCCTACCCCTGCAGGGGAAGGAAAAACCACCATTACGGTAGGGTTGGGGCAGGCAATGGAAAAAATCGGCAAAAAAGCAGTTATTGCATTGCGTGAGCCTTCCCTCGGACCTGTTATGGGTGTAAAGGGCGGTGCGGCAGGCGGCGGTTATTCGCAGGTTGTGCCGATGGAAGATATCAATCTCCATTTCACCGGTGATTTTCATGCCATTACTGCGGCGAACAATCTGCTGTCTGCGGCAATTGACAACCACATTCATCAGGGCAACGCGTTAAACATTGACGTGCGCAGAATTGTATTTAAGAGAGTTTTAGACTGCAATGACAGAGCGCTTCGCAGTGTGGTTGTAGGTCTTGGCGGTAAAGTCAACGGCATTCCGCGTGAGGATGGCTTTATGATTACCGTAGCTTCCGAAATTATGGCGATTTTGTGTCTGGCAACCGACCTTATGGATTTGAAGGCAAGACTTGGCAGAATCGTAATCGGCTATACATACGATGATAAGCCGGTAACCTGTGAACAAATCGGTGTTGCAGGTGCGATGACCATGCTTTTGAAGGACGCGGTTAAGCCCAATCTGGTACAGACGTTGGAAAACACACCCTGCATTATTCATGGCGGTCCTTTTGCGAACATTGCCCATGGCTGTAACAGTATTTTGGCAACCAAAACCGCATTAAAGCTTGCGGACTACTGCATTACCGAAGCAGGCTTCGGGGCAGACTTAGGTGCCGAAAAATTCTTGAACATCAAATGCCGTTACGGCAACTTAAAGCCGGATGCGGTTGTGCTTGTGGCAACTATCCGCGCACTTAAATACAATGGCGGTGTGAAGAAAGAGGATTTAAAAGAACCCAATGTTGAGGCTTTGAAAAAAGGCGTATGTAACCTGGAAAAGCATATTGAAAACATCCAGAAATACGGCTTGCCGCTGATTGTCGCCATCAATGCGTTTGATACCGACAGCGCGGAAGAAAATCAGGTGATTTATGATACCTGTGCAAAGCATGGCGTTAAATGCGTTTTAGCATCCGTTTTTGCAAACGGCGGCGAGGGTGGCAAGGAGTTGGCAACCGCACTTTGCGATTTGTTGGACAACGAGCCTTCCAATTTCAGATTCCTGTATGACGAAAAGGAATCTATCCCTACAAAGATTGAGACCATTGCAAAAGAAATTTACGGCGCAAGCGGTGTACAGTTTACCGCAGAAGCAAAGAAAATGCTGAAAACCTTAGAGGATATGGGAATGGACAAGCTTCCCGTTTGTATGGCAAAAACACAGTATTCTCTTTCGGATGACCAGACAAAACTGGGCAGACCCGAAAACTTTGATATTACGGTGCGTGAGCTTCGTCTTTCTGCAGGGGCAGGCTTTATCGTAGCCCTTACCGGCAGTATCATGGTTATGCCCGGGCTTCCGAAAGTGCCTGCCGCAAACAAAATCGATATTGACGCGGACGGCAATATTACAGGATTATTCTAAGATGATGGAATTTTACAGCAAAAGCGATATGGAAACCCGCTCCATAGCAGAGGGGTTTGCGAAAAACTTAAAAGCAGGAGATGTGGTTTGCCTCACCGGAGATTTAGGTGCAGGCAAAACCACTTTTACCAAAGGGATTGCAACGGCTTTGCAGGTGCCTTATGAGCCCACAAGTCCCACCTTCAACATTGTAAACGTGTATGAGGGAAATACAGACTTGTATCATTTTGACCTGTATCGCTTGCAGGAAACAGAGGATTTGTACAGCATTGATTTTGACAGCTATCTGTTCGGGGATGGCATTTTGGTGATTGAGTGGCCGGAGATTGCATACCCCTTGCTGGATAAATATTACAGTGTACACTTGACCTATGACGGGGAAAACCGCAAAATTGAAATCACGGAGGTGTGAGCATGAAGGTTCTTGCAATGGATACCGCGACCAAAGCGGCAACAGTAGCTGTGACCGAGGACGGAAAGCTTTTGGGAGAAGTTACTTTAAATTTGAATAAACCCCATTCCCAAAAGGTGATGCCTTTGATTGAAGGCTTACTTTCGGAATTAGAACTTAAGGCTTCTGATATCGACCTTTTTGCCTGCGCCAACGGACCCGGGTCCTTTACGGGGCTCAGAATCGGTGTTGCGGCGGTGCAGGGACTTGCGACCTCGGTGAATAAGCAGTGCGCAGGCGTTTCTACGTTAGAGGCAATGGCATATAATTACACTAAAATTACCGATATGTGCGTGTGTCCCGTGCTGGATGCAAAGCGCGAACAGCTGTATTACGCGCTGTATAAGGGCGATAAGGTGATTATTGCACCCTCGTTGGAAACGGTGGACAATGTGCTCGGACAGCTGGCGTGCCTTGGGAAGCCCGTGCTTTTTGTTGGGGATGCGGTTTCGGTATATGCGGAGAAAATCCAAAAGGCTTTGCCTGATGCAAAGCTTGCACCTGAGGTGTTTAACGTAAATTATGCATATCATGTGGCAACCCTTGCACAAAGCAAGGTGGATGCGGGTGTAGAAGCAAAAGCAAATCCGGAATATCTGATGAAATCATATGTAGATAAGGAGTAAAGAATTATGGCAATTGCAATCGGTAGTGATCATGGCGGTTTTGAATTAAAAAACGAAATTAAAAAACATCTGGAGGATTTAGGTCTTGCGGTGCAGGATTTCGGCACATACACAAAAGACTCGGTGGATTATCCGGATATTGCAGAAGCAGTTTGCGTGCCCGTTGCGGCAGGCGCATTTGAATTTGGTGTGTTGGTTTGCGGAACCGGTATCGGTATTTCCATTGCGGCAAACAAAGTAAACGGCATCCGTGCAGCGCATTGTACAGATGCATACAGCGCGGCAAAGGCAAAGGAACACAACAATGCCAATGTAATCTGCCTGGGTGGCAGAATCACAGGTGTGGATTTAGCACTTACCATTGTGGATGCATATCTGAATGCTGAATTTGAAGGTGGCAGACACCAGAACCGTGTAGACAAAATTATGGCTCTGGAAAAATAAAAATATAGGAGAAAAAAGATGGGAAGAACAGATAAAATCAATTACTATCTGGACATCGCGGAAACCGTTCTGGAGCGTGGCACATGCCTGCGACGGAATTTTGGCGCAATTATTGTAAAAAACGATGAAATTATTTCGACCGGCTACACAGGCGCACCCCGTGGCAGAAAAAACTGCATGGATATGGGTGTTTGTACCCGTGAAAAATTAAAGATTCCGAGAGGTACACGTTATGAAATGTGTCGCTCGGTACACGCGGAAGCAAACTGTATCATCAGCGCATCCCGCAGGGACATGATTGGAGCAGACCTGTATCTGGTGGGAATCGAAAAATCAACCGGTGAATATGTAGCCAACACGTCCTCTTGCGCCATGTGCAAACGGCAGGTGATAAATGCCGGCATTGAACGGGTGATTATTCGCGACGACAAAACCAATTACAGAATCATTCCGGTTTCGGAATGGATTGAATTTGATGACAGTTTAGACTTTATTGAAGGCTATTGATGATGAAAACAGAACTTGTAACAAACATAACAGAATCTATAATAGAGCAAGCCGCCGAAACTTTAAAAAACGGCGGTTTGGTTGCGTTTCCGACGGAAACGGTTTACGGGCTTGGTGCAGACGGATTAAACGGTGAAGCGGTAAAAAAAATCTATGAAGCAAAGGGCAGACCTTCTGACAATCCGTTGATTTTGCATATTGCAGATACGTCCATGTTAGAGGGGATTGTGCAGTCTGTAAACGATACCGCAAAAGTGTTGATGGACGCATTTTGGCCGGGACCGTTAACATTGGTTTTCCCGAAAACCGATCAGGTGCCCAAAGAAACCTCGGGCGGTTTAAACACAGTTGCGGTGCGTTTTCCGGCACATCCGCTGGCACAAAAGCTGATTTTAAAAAGCGGTACACCCGTTGCGGCACCCTCTGCCAACTCCTCCGGCAAGCCGTCTCCTACAAGGGCAGAGCATGTTTACGAGGATTTGAACGGCAAAATTCCGTGGATTTTAGACGGCGGTGCCTGCGAAATCGGGGTAGAGTCGACGGTTGTGGATGTTACGGGAGAAAAACCGGTGATTTTGCGTCCCGGTAAAATTACAATCGAACAAATTTCGGCACTTTTCGAGGGTACAACCTACGACAGACATCTCATTGCAGAGGCAGGCGAGGTGGTTGCTCCAAAAAGTCCCGGCATGAAATACAAGCATTATGCGCCCAAGGGCAAAATTGAAATTTTGTCCGGCAGTTTAGAGGCGATGCAGACATATATTGACAAAAACAGCGGAGAACACACCGCTGTATTAACCTTTGACCAGTTTGAAATCAAGCATCAAAACATTTATTCCCTGGGAAATATTTTAAATCCGGAAGAGGGGTGTGCCCGTCTGTTTGACGATTTCAGAACCTTTGATGCGTTGGGCATCGAACAGATTTTTGCGGTGATGCCTGAGAAAAACGGTGTGGGCTTTGCCCTTTATAACCGTTTGCTGAAAGCCGCCGGCGGAAAGGTAATCTTACTATGAGAATTGTGAAGCTGGAAGAGAGACATTTAGACGCGCTTTCGGAAATTGACGCGGTTTCTCATGCCCCCTGGAGTAAAGAAAGCTTTAAATCCGAGTTGGATAACGCGGTGGCATTTTACCATGTGGCAGAATCGGACGAGGGTGTTGTTTTAGGATATATCGGCTACTGGTGGTCGTTTTTTGAGGTGCAGATTACGTTTTTGGCGGTACATCCTGATTACCGAAGACAAGGTATTGCGGAAAAACTGATTGCACATATTTATGAGGAACTGGCAGAAATGGATGTGGAAACCATTCAGCTGGAGGTACGGGCAGGGAACGAGCCTGCCATCCGCCTTTATAAAAAGTGTGGATTTGTGGAGGTTGGACGGCGTCCCCGTTATTACGGCGGAAAAGAGGATGCCATACTTATGGATTTGACCATTGAAAGGAACGCAGAAGCATGATTAGAATTTTAGCCATTGAAAGCTCTTGTGACGAAACAGCCGCGGCTGTGGTGCAGGACGGTGAAAAAGTACTTTCCAATATCATATTTTCCCAGGCAGACCTGCACAGTAAATACGGCGGGGTTGTACCGGAGGTGGCTTCGCGCCTGCATATTGAATGTATTGACACGGTTGTAAAGGAAGCCCTCAAGGAGGCAGACATGACTTTAGAGGAAGTGGATGCGGTGGCAGTCACCTTTGCACCGGGACTGATCGGCTCTGTGCTGGTGGGTTTGTCTTATGCAAAGTCCCTTGCCTTTGGGGCAGGTAAACCGCTCATTGGTGTACATCATATCGAAGGGCATATCTGTGCAAACTATCTGCACGGCTTAAAACCGCCTTTTGTATGTTTGGTGGCTTCCGGCGGACACAGCCATATCATTGAGGTTCAGGACTACAGAAAGTATAATATTTTAGGTAAAACCCGTGACGATGCGGCAGGAGAAGCCTTTGACAAGGTGGCGCGCGTGTTAGGGCTCGGGTATCCGGGCGGCCCGAATATTGATAAGGCGGCAAAACAGGGCGAAAACAATATTCCGTTTACCAAGCCCAAGTTTCAGGACGGCACACTGGATTTTTCGTTCAGCGGCATTAAAACGGCTGTGATTAATTATGTGCATAACATCGAGCAAAAAGGCGGCACCTATAGCAAGGCCGATCTTGCGGCAAGCTTCCAGACTACGGTGGTGGAAATGCTGACCGATAACACCTTTGAGGCGGCAAAACGCGCAGGGGTTAAAAAAGTAGCACTTGCAGGCGGTGTTGCAGCAAACACGGCACTTCGGGAAGCATTCTGCCGAAGAGCAGAGCAGGCAGGGATGGAATTTGTTTGTCCGGATTTCGTGTATTGTACCGATAATGCGGCAATGATTGGTGCCGCGGCATATCACTATTTTGTGCGGAATGAATTTTCGGGCATGGACTTAAATGCCAAGGCATATCTGCCCATCAACTTTAAGGACGGAGAGTAAGAGAAATGGCAAAAGAAGCAAAAACAAACGCCATGCGTATGTTAGAGCGGGCAAAGGTGAACTACAAGGCTTTGACCTATCCGACCGACGATGGCGGTATTGACGGCATTTCCATTGCCACGAAAATGGGAGAGCCTTTTGAATTGGTTTACAAAACATTGGTGACCAAAGGACACAGCGGAAATCATTTTGTGTTTGTGGTGCCGGTGGCAAAGGAGCTGGATTTAAAAAAAGCCGCCAAGGCGGTGGGCGAAAAGAATGTGGAAATGATTCCTGTTGCGGATTTGTTAAAAACCACAGGCTATATCCGTGGCGGTTGTTCCCCAGTGGGCATGAAAAAGCAGTTTGTGACGGTGATTGATGCGTCGGCAGAGACACTTTCCGAAATGTATGTTTCGGGCGGAAGAATCGGGTTGCAGATTTGCGCAAATCCCAAGGAACTGGCGAACGCTGTCGGTGCAAAATTTGAATTTATCACACATGAATAAAAATAAAAGCTGACTTGTTTTCAAGTCAGCTTTTTGTAATCAGAATATGGCAAGCAACAGATGAATGACGGTTATAAAGACAATTAGAATCAAAAGCGTACCAATAATTATAATAGATGGAAAGAGAATCCCGAAATGCGGTTTTTTTGTTTTATTGTCATCCTGCAACAATTGCTCAATCAACTGTTGCTCCCGTTCTTTTGCGAGTCGTTTGCTTTCGGGCAACGTTTTTAAGTTTTCCTCTATAATTCTTTCCTGTTCTTCTTTAATGCTCTGTGCATCGAAATCAGTCATTCTTTTACCCCTTTATCTTCGCAATCGTTTTCAATCCCCGGCATTAGCATGTATGGGGAGTTTACAAATGTGTTGTTTTCGTCGGTAAGGTTGCTTCCTAAGGCTGCCCAGATGCTTCCGCGCTCGGGATTGTTGTAGTTGCGCGGTACATTATTTATAAATGTATTGTTTTTCAGGTGTACACCATCAAAGGACGTTAAAATCATGGCACGACGGGGATACTCTTCAATGGTGTTGTTTTCAAAGGTAATGTTTTTGAACATGGGATATGCGGTTCTGAAATCTGCACCTGAATCGCCGACTGTTGTGGTGGGATTGGGATGCTTGGTGTTCTGAATCGGGATACCTGCAGGCAGGAAGGTACTCATGTAGATGACACCCTTGTCCCAGTCGTTGATGTCGCACTCTTTGATTTTGTTGTTGCGTATCATCAGGTTTTCAACGCCCATCCCTTCTGACCAGAGCGGACTGGCACCCGTTTCAATCTGAATGGCGGCACCCTGAATCCGATAAAATGTGCAGTTTTCAATGATGCCGTTGTCTGCCTGGGCTAAAATGCCCCGGGCACGGGTTTCATGGAAATAGCAGTTGCGGATTTCATAATGTCCCGAATCGTACGAGCGGTTGAAGATAACCGAGTCGGGTTTTATGGAATCGGGAATTTCTTTGTCTAAGGTGAGTACAGACCAGCCGTCCTGCTGTTTGATATTTAAAATGGTAGCGAAAAAGCCGGTAGGGGATAAATCTCCGTTTCTGAATTCCAACAGCTCGCCTTGTTTGTCTGCGGAGTATTTGGTGTTTTTGTATCTGAAAGTGTCGGCAGATAGCTTTTCTACGCCCATTTCCACCCAGGTATGAATGTTGATGCAGTCATCTCCCTGATAACCTAAATCGCATTCTTCAAACAGCATGTAACCATCACTTCGGGTTACATGTACGCCGTCAACCGTTGCGGTGATATAGCGTTTTTCAAAGTCAGGCAGGGTGATTTTAAAGCGGTGGAACAGCAAATGATGGCTGTGTCCGCTTACATGCAGACCAAAGCCCGGAATGGAGTAAATGGTCACATCGGTAAGCGAAATATGTTCGCAATTTTTTAAGGTAAAGCATCCGCCGTTATATACAAAGTGGCGCACCAGATAGAAAGTGCCCTCCTTAAAATAGCGGTCATTTAAAGTGGTCGGGTCTAAGTGACAGCGATACACCTTTTCCGAAATTTTTTCCCGTTTTGTAAAAGGCTCTTCCGAAAAACGCTTGGGACCTATGTATTCGGTGCCATCCTCCACACCGGGAGTAAAGGTTTCGGGGTTGACCTGGTTTAAGGTGATAAAAAGCGAAGTGTCGGGAAGCGGTCTTTCTTCCATGTATTCAAGATCCACAAATTCGGGTGTGCGTTTTACCACTTTTACAAGGCTGGCTAAGGGTGCAGTTTCCCAGTCCCAGTCGATATTTAAGTTGCAGATTTGTGTATTTGAACAATTTTCCAGCTTGAAATACATCATGGTCTGCAGATGGTTGATGGGGCTGTAAAATATAAACCGCGCACCGTTGCCGTTGAGTTCAAAATTGTGCATATCAAAAATTTCAAGGGGCTTTTGGATGGTAATGCGGTATATGCCGGGGTCAACAGTCAGACGGTCAATGCCATTTTCCTTACAATGGTTAATGGCATTTTGTAAAAGCGATGCGTCAAAGGCTTTGTCTGTGGTAATGCCAAAAGCATTTGCGTTGATTTCGGTTTTTATAATCGGTTTGTTAAAATCTGAAATATGCATAGATTCTCATCCTCTCTTTCTAAAAAGTATAGCAGAGAAAGAATGAAATTGCAATCCTTTTTTTCACCGGGAAGGGATGAATTTTTTTGCAAAATTCTTTCTGTTTATAGTCATTGACAGCTACCTTAAAATGTGGTATACTATTCTTTGTGCTTAAGAAAAGAGGTGCTGTTGTTTGGAAACACAAAGAGAGAATAAAATGGGCGTTATGCCCATCAACAAGCTGTTAATCACCATGTCACTTCCCATGATTGTTTCCATGATGGTGCAGGCACTTTACAACGTGGTAGACAGTATATTTGTAGCACAAATCAGTGAAAATGCGTTAACTGCCGTTTCACTGGCTTTCCCGGTACAAAACTTAATGATTGCAGTGGCAACCGGTACGGGTGTGGGTGTCAATTCTTTGGTTGCAAAGAATTTAGGTGCCAAAAAGCCGGAAGAAGCAAACCGTATTGCAACCAATGGCGTTATTCTGGCATTTGTCAGCTATCTGGTGTTTTTGCTGATTGGTCTTACCTGTTCAAAGGTGTTTTTTACGGCACAGACCGATGTAAAAGAAATTGTGGACAACGGCTTTTGGTATATGCTGATTTGTTGTGTGGCATCTTTTGGTGTGTTTGGACAGATTATATTTGAACGATTACTGCAGGCAACAGGCAAAACGGTGCTTTCTATGTGTACCCAGGGCTTAGGCGCGGTGGTGAACCTGGTTTTAGACCCGATTTTGATTTTCGGCTGGTTGGGACTGCCTGCCATGGGCGTTGCGGGTGCGGCACTTGCAACGGTTATCGGGCAGATTGCGGCGTTTTTCTTCGGCATGTTTTTAAATCGCAGATGCAACAAGGAAATCCATGTTTCTTTACGGAAATACAAGCCGGATGCAAAGAGCATCAAGCAGATTTACGGCATCGGATATCCGTCCATAATCATGCAGTCTATCGGATCTGTCATGACCTTTGGCTTTAACAAAATTTTGATTGCCTTTACCGAAACAGCGGCAACCGTGTTTGGTGTATACTTTAAACTGCAAAGCTTTATCTTTATGCCGGTGTTTGGGGTAAACAATGGTTTGGTGCCTGTGTTCAGCTTTAACTACGGCGCGCAAAACCGCAAACGTATGATGCAGGCATTAAAGGTGGCAACCCTTTATGCCATGGGTTTTATGGTGTTTGGTATTTTTATGTTCCAGGTTTTCCCAACGCAACTTCTTGGTATGTTCAACGCATCGGAGGAAATGCTTAAAATCGGTGTGCCGGCAATGCGGATTATCTGCTTGAGCTATGTGTTTGCAGGCTTTTGCATCACGGTGGGTTCTGCATTTCAGGCGTTGGGCAAGGGACTGTATTCCATGCTGGTATCGGTGGCAAGACAGCTTATCGTATTGCTTCCGGCTGCATATTTGTTGTCACTTACGGGAAATGTCAATATGGTATGGTGGTCGTATCCGATTGCCGAACTTGCCTCCCTTGGCATGACCGTTTGGTATTTGGTAAAAATTTATAAGGCGGTTATTTCCAAAATACCGCTTGAATCTAAATAAGAAAGGATGTTTTAAAATGAGTGAATGTACACATAACTGCGAAACTTGCACCGCAAACTGCGGCAGTGCAGGTGAAAAACCGGCTCCCGAAAGCTTTTTGGAAAAGCCCAACGAGCTGAGCAGCATCAAAAAGGTTATCGGTGTTGTAAGCGGTAAGGGGGGCGTTGGTAAATCTTTGGTTACTTCGCTTCTTGCCATTGCAATGCAGAGAAAAGGCTTTAAGTGCGGTATCATGGATGCCGACATCACAGGTCCTTCCATTCCGAAGGCTTTTGGTATTACTGAAAAGGCGCAGGGAACTGAAAATGCTCTTTTGCCCGTAACCAGTAAAACCGGTATTGACATTATGTCCTTAAACCTTTTGTTGCAGGATGAAACCCAGCCGGTGGTATGGCGCGGTCCCGTTATCGGCGGTGTAGTAAAGCAGTTCTGGACAGATGTTATCTGGAACGATGTGGACTTTTTGTTTGTGGATATGCCTCCCGGAACAGGTGACGTTCCGCTGACCGTGTTCCAGTCCATTCCGGTAGACGGTATTGTAGTTGTAACCTCGCCCCAGGAACTGGTAACCATGGTTGTGGCAAAGGCTGTAAACATGGCAAAGATGATGAATATCCCGATTTTAGGTCTTGTGGAAAACATGTCTTATTTCGAATGCCCCGACTGCGGTAAAAAGCATTCTATCTATGGTGAAAGCCATTTAGAAGAGGTTGCCGAGAAGTTTGGCATTGCAGATGTTGCAAGAATTCCGATTGACCCGAAGGTTGCGGCAGCTGTGGATCAGGGCATGATTGAACTGACCAACGGCGAATGGGTATATGAATTATCCGACAAGATTGAAGCAAAGATGAAATAATTGTAAAAAGCCTTGCGTTGCAGGGCTTTTTCTTTTAAAATGCTTGAATTTTGTTTTTCAGTATGATATACTGATTTAGAAGGCAGGTAATTTATGACATGGGGTGAAAAAATGACAAAACAGGAGTTGTTAAAGCATGTCGGCTCGGTGGAGCAGATTGGCGGTATAACGGATTATACCTTAAATGACGGCAAAGGAAAAGGCGTCAGAGTGATTGAAATCAACACCGGTACGGTGCGGGTTTCGGTTTTGCCTGACCGCTGTATGGACATCGCGAATGCGTTTTACAAGGCGCACGCGGTAAGTTGGATTTCCAAAACCGGCATTACGGCACCTGCTTTTTATGAAAAGGACGGCTTAAGCTGGCTTCGGGGCTTTTACGGTGGGCTTTTAACCACCTGCGGTCTGAAAAATCTGGGAAAACCGACGGAAAATTGCGGATTACATGGCAGAATGGCAAATACCCCTGCCGAAAAGGTGAGTGTGTTTGCAGACTGGGTCGGCGATGAATATGTGATGTCCGTTTCGGGACAAATGCGCGAAAGCGTAGTATTCGGCGAAAATCTGGTTTTAAAACGTACCATCAGTACAAAACTGTTTTTGGATGAAATTACGGTGGAAGATACCATTGTGAATTTGGGCTTTGAAACCGAAGATGTTGCCATTTGCTATCATTGTAATTTCGGCTATCCGCTGGTACGCGAGGGCGCAAAAATGGTTAATGTTCAGCCTGAAATTGCAAATATTCCGGCTCCTATTCACGGCAAAGAGGAAGAATGTCATGCGGTAATGCACACGGGTGAAGTGGCAACTGCCGGCATTGAAAACGGTGAGATTGGTGCATATATTACTTATGAACGCAACACACTTCCCGAATTTTTAGTATGGAAAATGCCGGGTGAGAGTGAGTATGTGGTCGGCTTAGAGCCGCGCACCACAAATCTTGGCGGTGACAGCATTGCAGAACAGAATGCGTTTGTAAAGGTTAACCCCTTTGAAGAATACAAAACCAAGCTGACCTTCAGTTTTAAGACATTATGAAAGGACGAAAGAATATGAAAATTTTAATGATTGGTGCGCATCAGGATGACAACGAATTTGAAAGAGGCGGTTTAGCTTCCAAGCTTTTGAAAAAAGGACATGACGTTCGCTTTTTAAGTATGTGTAACGGCTGTGGCGGGCATCATATTTTAAGTCCTGAAGAGACTACGGCAACCCGTGCAAAGGAATCTGCGGCAGTGGCAAAGTTTTTGGGGATTACCTATGATGTTTGGGATGTGGATGACTGTAATTTAGTTGCGGATTTGCCCACCAGAAAACGTACCATCCGTTATATCCGCGAATACAATCCCGATTTGATTATTTCACACCGTCCCAATGACTACATGGCAGACCACAGAGCGGTGGCACAGCTGGTGCAGGATGCGTCTTATCTTCTGACTGTCCCGCACGAATGTGCAGATGTACCTGCAATGCGATTTATGCCGGTTATTATGTACAGCGAAGACAAGTTTTCAAATCCCGTATTCCGCCCCGATGTGTTGGTGGATGTGGACGATGAAATTGATATTAAATTACAGATTGCAAACTTAAATGTTTGTCAGGTTTACGAATGGTTGCCCTATACCTACGGCGAAGAAGTGCCTGAAGGTGCAGAGGCACGTTTTGAATGGCTTAAGGGTATGGAAGTGACTGCAGATACTACCGACGAAGAGGTTATGGCAGCACCCCGCGGTTATATGCCCAGATACGCCAAAACTGCGGCACGTTTCAGAAAAGAACTGATTGAACAGTTTGGTGAAGAAAAGGGGTCTAAAATCCGTTTTGCGGAAGCTTATGAGGTTTGTGAATACGGCAAGCCCTTAAGTGAAGAAATGAAAAAGGAGCTGTTCCGTTAAAAATGAACGAAGCTTTGCTAAAAAGAATTGATGAAAAAATTGAGCAGACGAAAAATGCTTTGATAAAGGATATTACAACTCTGGTGCGCATTCCGAGTGTACAGGGTGAAGCAGAACCGGGCGCGCCTTTCGGAAAAGCACCGAAAGAGGTGCTGGATACCGTTTTAAAAATGGGAAGCGAGGAAGGCTTTTACGGTATGGATTATCATGTAGGCGTTGTATCGGTTGCCATGAAAGAAGGACAGCCCGATCTGGGCATTTGGGCACACGGCGACGTGGTGCCTGCAGGAGACGGCTGGAATTTTGAGCCTTTTGATGTAACGGAGCATAACGGTTGTATCATAGGTCGCGGTGTAACCGATAACAAGGGTCAGCTTGCGGCAGTATTTCATGTGTTCAAAATTTTTAAAGAGCTTGGCATCAAGCTTAAATTCAATCCTGCGATTTATGTGGGAAGTAATGAAGAAAACGGTATGGCGGACATGACGGGCGTGAGCGGAAATTCTGATGCAAAAGGATTTATGAATGTGTGTACGCCACCTGCAATGTCCCTTGTGCCCGATTCTTCTTTTCCGGTAGGCTATGGCGGAAAGAGTGCTATGAACATCACTTTAAAAAGTGAAAAGTCTTTAAAAAGCTGTGCGTTTGAAGCGGCGCAGGATGCTTCTCCCGGCAGTGCAACGGCTGTTTTTTCAGACGCAAATCTGCCTGAAAAATTACCGCTTTGCACCATTGAAAACGGCAAGGTTACAGCATTTACTCCGCCGAGACACGGATCAAATCCCGATCCTGACGGCAACATGATTACCAACATCTGTGGTGCGTTGCTGGACGCAAATCTGGTTTCGGAAGAAGAAAGGCCAATTCTTGAATTTTTTAAACGCGTTTCATTGGATATTCACGGCAAAACCCTGAATGTGGAAACCGAGCATCCCGTTTTAGGGAAGCTTACGGTGTTTACAAAACGTATTGATTATGCGAAAGGATTTCCGGAATTTACTTTAAACATCCGCTATCCCTTAGGAATTACAGCGGAGGAAATTGCAAAGAATATATCAGAAAAAGCAACAGAGGCAGGGTTTACGGTTACCGATATGAAGTCGATGATTCTTCCGTATATGCAGGACCCGGAATCAAAAATGGTACAGCTGTTGTATAAGGTGGCTGAAAGCATTACGGGAGAAGGAAACAAACCGTATACACTAAGCGGCGGTACATATGCGCACCGTTTGCCCAATGCCTATGTGTTTGGCACAGACTGTTGTGTTCCGCCTGCGGATTTCCCGAAGGGCAGAGGCAACGAGCATGGCGTGGACGAAGCGGCGTCGATTGAAAGACTGCTCCGTGCCATGCGGATTTATGCAAGAGTTTTACTTGCACTTAACGAAACGGAATGGTAGAAAAGATGCGAAAAATTTTAAAGCATTTTATTTTAATACTTTTGATTGCACATTGTGCGCTGATATTTGGATTTTCGGCACAAAACAAAAAACAGTCATCGGTAGGCAGTGAAGGCATTACCCAGAGAATTGTAAAGCAGTTAGACAGTGAAAGCACATCAAAGGGGATGCACCTGAAACGGATGCGTGTGGTGGAAAAAGTTGTACGAAAATCCGCACATGTGTTTTTGTACGCGATTTTAGGTGTGCTTGCGTATTTGAATGCCAGAAAGTATTCGAGAAACAGACATTTGATTTTGGCGATGCTTTTCTGCCTGTTGTATGCGGTATCGGATGAATTGCATCAGGCTTTTGTGCCGGGCAGGGCGGGGCTGATTTCGGATGTTCTGATTGATTTTGCCGGCAGCATGCTCGGAATGGGAATTGTGTGTTTGATAATAAAACTAAAACGGAGGAAAAAAGCATGAAAGGGATTATTTTAGCGGCAGGATACGCAACACGTTTGTATCCGCTTACAAAAGATCGACCGAAGGCTTTGCTGGATGTGGCGGGCAAACCGATTATTGATTATATTGTGGAGGAGTTTGAAAAAATTCCCGAAATCAATGAAGTGATTATTGTGTCTAACCATAAATTTGCCTCACATTTTGAAAAATGGGCGGAAAACTACAAAACACAGTTAAAACTTACGGTTTTAGACGATAACACCACCGATGATTCCAATAAACTGGGTGCGGTAGGTGATATCGGCTTTGTGGTAGACACGCTGGATATCAGAGAAGATTTGTTTGTCATTGCAGGGGATAATATTTTTACGTTCAACCTCAAGGATTATTACGATTTCTATAAAGAAAAGAATGCAGACAGCATTTTAGTCAAAGAACTTTCGCGTAAAGAAGATTTGCGGAGAATGGCAAATGTTTTAACCGATGAAACCGGAAAAGTAACTTTCATGGTGGAAAAACCGCAGGAACCGAAAAGCAACCTTGCGGCATTTGCGGCATACATTTATAAAAAAGAAACTGTGCCTATGATTAAGCAGTATCTGGAAGAGGGAAATAATCCCGATGCGCCCGGCTTTTTCCCGTCCTGGCTGTATAAAAAACAGCCCGTCTATGCATACACCTTTGACGGAGAGTGCTACGACATCGGCACCCACGAGTCCTATGCAGAGGTGCAGGAAATATTCAGTAAATAAAAACAAAGGACTGTCAATCGGACAGTCCTTTCAGCGTGTCGATAAACCTATCGACACGCTGTAGACTTAAGAAAAAGGAAGTTATATTTTGTCAATTTGAATTCGTCGGCGTACAGAGGTACGGTAGAGTTCAAATTGACAAAAAGCAAGCAATGGAGCGGAAT
>JAFQQW010000043.1 GCA_017410375.1 Clostridia bacterium
AAGATATAATTGAGCGAAGCATAGCAAGAATACCGATGTATCAAGCACTCAATACCATTAAAATTGATACCAACGCCAAAAACGTGGCTATGATTGCCAATGAGATAAAGCTGTTGTAATACCGTCAAATTCCAATTTGTCAAACTGAATAATTACATTAAGGAGCTTTGAGCCTACGGGTTCAAAGCTCTATTTTTTAATGAATAGTGGGTATTGTTAAGAAGTATTGGCATTCAAATTTTAAATCAATGATAATTTTTGTTGAAATTGCCAAAAATGATGATTTTATTGTGGTTTTAAGGGATGTTAAAGCATCCGACAAATGCTAGACTATATAAAAGGTTTCGTTTTTTTACTTTACTTTTTGTAAGAAATATGATATAATCACCCTTTGAGGAGGCGTAACAATGAAAAACTTTTTAAAAACAGTATGGGGGATTCTTCCCGGTTTTTTAGTGGCATTCATCGTTGCTGTGTTTGCAAAATGGGTGGAGAGTCTGCTTCCTGTACATATCATCGGTGCATCTGTGATTGCGCTTTTTGTGGGCATGATTATCAACGCGTTCTGGCAGCCGAAGGTGTTAAAAGCAGGACTTAAATTTACCTCTAAGAAAATTTTAAAGTTTGCAATTATCTTACTTGGTGCATCTTTGAATGTGGGCGTTATTTTGTCGGTCGGTAAAATGTCGCTTATGGTTATGGCGTTTACCTTGCTTACCTGCTTTGGCGGTGGATATTTTATCGGCAAGGCATTAAAGCTTAATTGGAAGCTTTCCAATTTGATTTCGGCAGGAACCGGCATTTGCGGCGGATCTGCCATTGCGGCAATTGCTCCGGTTATTGATGCGGATGATACCGATGTTGCCTATGCGATGTCCGCGACCTTTTTGTTTGATATGGCGATGATTGTGCTGTTTCCGATTATGGGTGAAATGTTAAATCTTTCGGACGTGGCATATGGTTTATGGGCGGGGACTGCAGTAAACGATACCTCAAGCGTTGTGGCGGCAGGATATGCTTATTCCGAAGGGGCAGGCGACTTTGCCACCATGGTAAAGCTGACACGCACCCTTTCCATTATTCCGACCGTGCTGGTGTTTACGTTTATCAACATACGTTTGAAGCGCAAAAACAACATTGAAATGAAAAATGAAAAGAAAACCAATATCTGGAGTTTGTTTCCCTGGTTTATTGCAGGATTTCTGGCTTTGGCGACAATAAACAGTCTTGGGTTTATTCCTGAAACGGTTTCGGGCACAGTTAAGGATATAAGTAAATTTTTAATGGTTACCGCTCTTGCGGCAATCGGCCTGAATACCAGCTTTAAGGATATGAAAAAATCCGGTGTAAATCCCATGGTTCACGGGTTTATCATTTCTGCGTTGGTGGTTGTGGTTGCCATAGCGGTTGAGTGGTGCATGGGACTTGTATAAAATTTAAAAGAGATGCTTTGAAAAGCATCTCTTTTTTGCAAGAAATCGAAATTTTCGGACAAAAAAATCATTGTGTTTTTGCCGAAAAAATGGTATGCTATAAATAGAAACAAAAAAGGAGAGAGGATATGAAAAGATTTTTATGTTTTGTAATGATTTTCAGTATGCTCGGCGGTAGTGTTTTTGCATCGGATAATGCAAAGATGTCAAACGGTGAACAACTTTCTGTCGGTGTTGAACAGGGGCAGACTGTGCTCACTCTAAGCGGGCAGGCCGAAAATCCCGGGCAGGAGGTTGTGGTCAGGCTGTTAAAGCCGGGCGTTACGGCACTTACATCTGCAGATGATATTTTGTACCAGAAGCAAAGCACAACCGATGACAGTGGTGCTTTTGCGTTCCGTGTGCAAATTTCCAAAAATACACCAAGCGGTACGGTTTGCGGTGCAGTTTTGTATGAGGACGGCAAAAAGTCGGACTTTACTTTTGAGTACAAAAGCGGGTCGGACATTGAAGAGGCCTTTGATAAGCTGAAGCAGTTGCAAAATGTTGAAGAAGCGCAGGCTTTGATTGAAAAATATGCAAGCGAATGGGGAATGGACTTTTCGCTTTATACTGTGTTGGATGTAAATGGTAAAAAAGAGGCGGTTTCAAGCTATTTAAAATTCCGCGGTACGGATGAAGACCTTGCACAAGCAAAAGCAAGCTTTAAGGATGCAGTAAGTGCATCGGCACTCTGCAACTATTCGGGTGATTTTGACGATTTGCTGACAGGCACCCATGCCGAATATACCGGATTAAATCAAAATGAAGTGTATGTGAAGTTTGCTCCTCGTCTGGACATGAAACGGCTTGGGGAACGCATGAAATCACAAAGCTTTGCAAACGGTGCGGAAATTCAGACCAAATTCAGCACAGAAATTGCACTTTTGATGGTTGAAAAAGCACAAAGCTGGTTTGAGGTAAAAGAAGCTGTGGATGTTTTAGCACCGATTTTAGGCTTGGATAACAGTACATTCAACCAAAATCAGCAGGATATCGGAAATGTGCTTGTTGGAAATGTTTATACGGCAGAAAGCTTTAAAGAAGTGTTTGCGCAGGAAACACAGAAAATGCAGAGCGGTGTCCGCGTGGTGTTTGACGACGTGGTTTCCGAGACACTCTGGGCAAACAACAGCGTAAATGCCCTTTATGATATGGGGATTGTAAGCGGTACGAGTGATACCACTTTTGAACCGAACGGTAATGTAACCCGCGAACAGTTTGCAAAAATGCTGGTTTCTATGTTAGGGGATAACGAATTCGTAGCAGGAAACAGTTTTGCAGATGTTCCTGAAACCGAATGGTTTGCACCGTACGTTTCCACCGCAAAAGAAATCGGATTGGTAAACGGTGTGTCCCCGACAGAATTCGGTGTAGGACAAAACATCACCCGAGAGCAGATGGCGGCAATGATTTACCGTGCAGGAAACCTTCTGGGATATGTGCCGAACGGTACACCCAAATCCTTTACCGATGCGATATCCATCTCCGATTATGCAGTAGAAGCAATAAATGCCTTAACGGCGGGCGGTGTAATCAACGGTATGTCGGACGGGTCTTTTGCACCGTCTGCTACCGCAACCCGTGCAGAGGCGGCTTGCATGATTTATAACATGGTGCGTGCGGTAAAGCACAGCCCTGACAATCAGACGGGTCTTAGAATTTTAGCAGGCATTCATCCGATGGTCAGCTACATGGAAAATTTTGACTGGTTCACGGAAAAGGATTATAAGGTAAGAGATTTAGCTTCTGTACCCGGCTGGTATTTCGTGCCGAACGGAAATTCCTACATTTCGGTGGTGAAAGCACCCGCAGGAAAGACGGATAAAGTGCCGTCGAATGGGGAAGCAAATGATATGGCAGTAAGAATTCAGGCGGACAATTCTACCGCTAGTGCATTCTTTGATACAGAGCCGTTTTTCCTTTCGGAAAATACATACGGAAACCTGCATACAGAGATGAATCTGCATCTTTCTTCTCAAAACACATCCGAAAAATACAAGGTATTTAACTTGTCGTTCATGTCTTATGCGGTGTACGCAGGGTCAAAGGATGTGCCTTTTATCTATTTTGCAGGCAACGGCGGTGTGTATTATTACGATCAGAACCAAAAAGGCGTTCGCTGCGGCAGTTATCCGCAAAACACCTGGATGCATGTCGCACTCGATATGGATACGGTAAAAAAGACCTTTACGCTTTACATTGACGGTGTTGCAATTGCAGAAAATGTTCCGTTTTCCAATCCTGATGTGTACTGGGACGGTTCTGATCCGAACGCAGAGTTTCGGAAAATCCGTATGCGTGTGGGTGTCATGCCCGATTCGGCAGGGGTATCCAGTGCGTATTTAGATGACATTGTCTGGGCAATGAAAGCGGATGCACCGGCAATACTTCTGGACAAGGCGCAAAGCGATAACAGCCGTATTGTGCTTTCTGTTCCTGAAAATATGAATGCAGAATCGCTGGAATATATTACAGTTTCCGTAAACGGTACAAAGATACAGGCAAGCGGAACACTTCAAAAAGATACATACATTCTCACATTACCCTCGGCTCTTCAGAGCGGAGATGTGGCTGAAGTTACAATTGGGAAATGGGTTGGCACGCAAAATGGTGTTATAAACGGTACACCGCGCGTCTTGACCTATACAGTGCAGTAAGGAGGTGCAGACATGATGAAAAAAAGAATTTGTTTAGTTTTGGCTCTTATGCTTATAAGTGCAGTATTGCCCGTGTCTGCAAAGACAACCGTGCCGATGGTTGAGGCGATTTTAGGCTCGGGTGGCAGTGTGATTGCCGAAAACTTCAGCGGTAAGGATGCAAGTGGTGCGCCTGTGTTTTTGGACAAGGTATACTATAAAAACGATACAAGAAGTATGCCGGGCTGGGGCATGGTTGCAGAAAGCTCTGAAATCAAAGGTGTCGACGTAAGCACTTTAGGTGAAAAAGAGTATGTAATTCCGCTTGATGCTGAACAGTTGAAACAGGATATCGGTATCCGTTTCGGTGCAACGGCAGAGGGAACCAAGAACGCCGCGCTGGATGTGTGGAATATTCCGATTGAAAATATCCGCGGTGCGGACAAATATCGCATTGAATATAATGTATATCTCCATAATCCGGAGTTGGAAGAACCGTCAGGACTTTTGAGTGCTGTAATGTTCTATTCGCCGGATGTACAGAATGTAGACAAAACGGTCGGCTTGATTGGCTTTACCCGAACCGGCAAGGTGGTTAAAATTACCGATGTCTCCAAGAATAAGTTTGCAGATATCAAAGACGGTAACGGAAATTTAATAGAGTTTAAAAACGATTCCTGGCAGCATGTAGCCATTGATGTGGATAACAAAAACCAGACATATAGCTTCCGGTTAAACGGTACAGAGCTTTTGAAAAACGAAAAGCTTTCGGGTATTGTAAACCTGAATGCAGAAAGCGGTACCTACAGAGTTCGCTTTAATTTCCGTCCTTTTAAAGGTGACCTTGAGAGCTTTGTGGTGTTTGACGATGTTCTGTTTGTAAAGTATACCGAAGAGGGCTTAAAGCCGTATGTTTCGGTATTGCAGAACGGTTCGGAATCGGTTCAGGATGCAAACCGCTTTACAAGTCTTACAAAGTTTGTGGGCTTTACCGGTGTACAAAATGGCTCAGAGAGTAATGTAACGCTTTACGAGGCAGGAAAGCCTGTCAAGGCAGAAATTCAGAACCAAAATGGTGTTGTGCGAATCGGAAATGATTTTAAAGCAAAGACACCTTATACAGTAGAGTTTAATCGTTTTGCAAGCCCGGATGGCAAACAGTTTTTTGCGGAAAACATAAAAATACCGCTGTTTTGTCATATGGTAAGCGTGGATGACGCACAGATTACAGACAACACAGTGTCTTTAGCTGTTACAGCAGGCGAGAAAACCGAAGCTGTTGTTTCGGTTACATGCTACAATTCTGTGGGAGAAATGACAAACTGTGTGTTCAGCGAAGCATTGACGTTGGAAAAAGGCGCAACCGAGAAAATTTCGGTTTCGGATATTTCGATAGAAAACGGCGGAACGGTAGAGGTTTCTGTTTTGGAAAGTATTACAAATCCCATACCGCTTTGCCCGACAGTTACATTGAGATGAGGAGGAAAAGCGTATGAAAAAATTAGGTTTTATAGCAGGAATTGCGCTTTTGCTCCTGCTTGCCTTTGCGGTTTGCACAAATGCACAAACCATCGCCCATGACGGTAACATTTTGTATGAAGAAAGTAAAACCTACAGTGTAACGGTAAACGGTATCAAGATTCCGGTTCGTTCTGAAATTATTACGGGCGGTATTTTTGATGTTGCCATGTTTTCAGCAGATGAAGCATGTAATATTGAAATTACATCCTCTGTGGGCTTTGAAAAATACACCCTTGCACCCTCGGCATACAATGTGCAGGAGCAAATTGACGGAAATAAAATGACCTTTACCACAGACGGCCCGAAATATATGCTCTTAGAACAGGAAAACGGTCATTCTTTGCTGTTGATTGCAACCGTTCCCGAAACGGATATTCCGGATAAAAATGACCCGAATGTATTGTATTTTGGTCCCGGTGTGCATGAAGCAGGTGTCATCAATTTAAAGAGCAATCAGACTTTATACATTGCCTCGGGTGCGGTGGTTATCGGCAGAGTGCAGGGCATTGGCGTTGAAAACGTCAAGGTTCTGGGACGTGGTATTATTGAAGCGGAAAAGTATACCACGCCTCCATATCCCGGTTCAGATGATGCGGAACTTAACAAAGGCGTTTTCAGTAAAATGAACCAAAGAAAGGGTATTTTCTTTCAGAATAGTAAAAATGTGAAGGTGGACGGCGTAGGGCTTCGTAACGGCAAGGAATGGCAGTCTCTGTACTTAAATAACAAGGATTTTGAGATTTGCAACTTCAATACTATGGCAACAGGCAAAACCAACGATGGTATTGACATTGATACGGTAGAAAATTTTTATGTGCATGATAATTTTATCCTGTGCGGTGATGATGGCTTTGGCTGGCATGCCATGCGTGCAAGAGATACCAAAGAAGAACCCACAAGAAACGTGAAGGCTTATAACAACACCATTTACAATACCACCGCGGGTAACGGTATCCGTTTTGGTTCCTCCATGGAAACCAACCTCTGGGAAAATGTAGAGATTTATGACACCTATGTCTTAAAAACCAAGGGTAATGCGGTAATGTTTGACATCCAGGACTGGGCTTGGGTGAAAAACATACACATTGAAAATGTGTATGTGGAAACGGCACCTGTTCAAAATTTGTTGCATATTCAGATAATGTCAGGACCGTATAGTAATGATGTAGAGCTTAACTATTTTGTTGAAAAAGACGACTACCGCGGACATATTGACGGTGTAACCATAAAAAATATGTATGCAGAAGCCGGTTCGGGTGTAATTGTAACCGGTTGGGACAAAGACCATCTGGTTGAAAATGTGCATTTGGAAAACATTTGTATGGCAGGTGAACCGCTTCGGGATGTATCGCAGGTGTCAACCAATGAATTTGTACGAAACTTAACTGTTTCGGCAGGCTCGATGCCGAATGTATCAGATTCTTTCAGCGGTGTATTGAACAACAATTGGATAACACATCGTGGGAACTGGTATGTGTCGGATGGTAAGCTGGTGCAATCCGGCCAGGGCGGAAAAGCCTTGCTTCTCCGCAACGGTGCATATGAAAATGCGACTGTTTCTGCAGAGCTTGAAGCTAAAGAGGGACAAAGCGTAGGTGTTTTTGGCAGAATGCAGGATGACAACAACTATTATTTAGCGCGTATTAACGGCTTAAGCGGTGCTTTAGAGCTTTGTAAGGTGCAAAACGGAATGGTTTATGTGCTCGGTTCTTATGACGGTTCCAATGAGATTGGGAACACAGTTAAACTATTTTTGGCGGTTGATGGCGAAAAATTGTTCTGCGGTATAGATGGCAAGACTTTGGTTGAAGCAAGCGACACTTCATTCCAAAGAGGACGTACCGGCATCTACGGTTATAGCTGGTACCGAAACAAACCGTTTGTTTTCTCGGCGGATGACTTTGAAGTGAATCCAAAATAAAAAAGGGGATGTAAAAAAAGTCCGAACCGCAAAAACGCGAGTATAAAGGCAAACAAAGTTTATACAAACTTACAAGAACGACAGCAAATGAAGAAAACACGCAAAGTTTTGCGTGTTTTCTTTTGATAAATGCGTTTTTGCTATGAACAAACTTCGCCTCTCGACGTACCGCGTCGGTGCAAGAGCTTTTATATCGCAATCCACCTTATGGTGTTTTGCTCATTTTATACTCTGCACCTCCTTTTAGCCGAAAAG
>JAFQQW010000044.1 GCA_017410375.1 Clostridia bacterium
ACCTCTGTACTTGTTTTTTGCAGTGCGGGTAAATGAAACTTCCTTTTCGGGAACACAAACGCCTGTCGGGATGTATTCTCCGTCCTCGCAATGTCTGACCCAGCGGATACCAAGCGCCTCTAAATACTGATACACCGCATAAAGCACACTTCTCGGGTTAGAGCCTTTTAAAGTACCGCCGTTTTTCCCGATGTTTACTTCCACCGTGTCTATCTCGTCATCGGTTTTGTCCATAAATCCCAACTCCACCACAAAGGTGTCGGGGATTTTCTTGTCCAGCAAAAATAAATATTTTTCCAATTCAGACTTTGCAAAAGCAACGGTCTGCTGTTCTGCTAACGCTTTTATAATCATATCCATTCGCCTCCCAAAAACAATTATAGCATCAGCTGCACACAAATTCCTTGAAATTTTTGACTTTTGCTTCCCGGAATTCATACTTTTTTGATATATTTCTAAATGAAATGCCCCGAAAAATTCGGGGCATATTTTTAAAATTTACAGCGCAATAAAACCGAAGAAATCCGGCTGATGATAATCAGGGTTTTCCACTTCCACATCACACCAGGTGGCGTAATGCACTTTTTCGGTTAAGTCACCGCACTTATAGAAATTTCCTTTGCACACCTTGCCGATATGCTCTACATGCTTCAGCAAAAAGGCATCGGGAATATAAAATTTTACCGACCAGTTTCCGCTTTCCGGAATCGCTTCGATGTCAAAGCATTCCCGTTCCTCTATAAACACTCTGCCGTGTCTGCCCGAGCCAAAACCCAAATGCATCACGCCCTTTGGATTTAACTCAAAATTAAAGTAACGGGTATCTAAGGGGTCGGGCTTAAAGAAAAATTCCATACAGCTGTCATCACAAACTCTGCCGTTTTCGGTATCGCATTCCATACGAAGGTTTGTTTCCTTAGAGTTTAAAAGCACGCTGATGCCCAAAGGTCCGCGAAGTAGCTTTGCGTTTGTTTCGGGTGCTGTCATCCCCCAACGGGTAGTTAAAGCAACCGCCTCTGCCTTTTCCCATTCGGGAGAGGCAATACCGGGATTGATTACGTCTGTTTTTGTGACATTGTATCGCATAAAAATTTCTCCTTAGTTACATTCTGCAGTCAAAGGACCTGCAAGTTCTTTTAAGTAGAACAGCTTGCCCGGAAGTGTGGGCATAAAGGTAGAGGTAATGTTCATATCGGGTCCGTAATGGAGAGTGGTCAAAAAGCTCATGCCCTGCCAGCCCATGCCACGGCCTAATGCGCCGTCGCAGCCGCCGATGATGGTGTCTGCCTGCAAGAATAAGCCGGGTCCAATGGTGTTTGCGGTGCAGGGAACTAAAGTTGTACGGCTCTTAAAGCTTGTGATTGCGTTTTGTTCAATGGTCAAAGGATGCAATTTCGCACCGATTCTGTAGTTTTGTGCCTTCCACTCTTCAACGGTTGCGAATTCATCTGCAAACTGGGGTTCCCAGAACGCAATGTGGCACATTCTGCCGATACCGAATACCAGTACCAATTTAGCGCCTTCTTCTTTTAACGCCTTAATCTTTTCGGGATAGGTGGGTAAGTTTTCCTTGGTTGCAAAGTTTCTCTGGGCAGGCGGAACGGTGTTTTCACCCAGTTTATCAAAGAACGCCTGCTTCATGCTGTATTCAAAGGATGCAGGATTGTCGTTAGAGAGTGTGTTACCCTCTGCATCTGCCCATTCGTCCATGTTAAAGGTGTAAACGTGGTCGCACTTTACATTCCATTCATTTAAAAAGTATACAGCCCACTTGTACATACCCATAGGACCTACCGGCAAAATCATGGCAATCTTTCTGCCCTCATCTCTGCCTTTTTTGATTTCCATTGCAATTTCATGACCCATCAGGGTGTCAAATTCATAAATGTTGTCGCATTCCACGGGCGTAAAATCCTTGTGCCAGAAATCTTCTCTCTGCACACCCTTTTCACAGCAGGCATCCATTTTGGCCAAATCCCAGCCCTTGGGATAAAAGCCGTCTAACAAGCTTCCTTTTACAGTTGATAAAAAGTCCATATTTCATTCTCCTTTTCTTTCGGTTGCGGAATTTTGCAAAAGTTCCGCAACACCTTTATTTTGTCTACGCAAAGTTCATTGACTTTTACTTTATTCTATTATATAATACTTTTTGACAAAAGTCTTTAGCAAATATTCCGCATTTTTTATCATTTCGTTCGCAAGAGGTGATTTTTTTGAGTCAAACACCCTCCATAAAGCAGGAAATCCGCATAAAAGGATTTCATTCCATTTATTACTTTGCTTTCAGCAAGGATTTTTATCACGACCCCGAACAGCACGATTCCTGGGAGATGGTGTATGTGGACAACGGTAAGGTAAATGCCATGTCAAACGGTGTCGGCTGTGTTTTAGAGCAGGGTCAGGCAATTTTTCACTGTCCCATGGAATCCCATGCCCATGTGTCTGACAAACGCGTTGCAAACAACATGGTAGTAGTCTCTTTTACTGCAGAAGGCAAAAAAATGAAGGAATTTAAAGGCAAAACCTTTACCTTGGACAAAACCGCCAAAACACTCCTTACCCTCTTTTTAGAAGAGGTAAAAGAGGCTTTAGGCAAAGTCCCGGACGATTACAACGACCGCACGCCACCCAACTTTCAAAATGCTCCCTTTGGTGCATCTCAGCTCCTGCAATGCTATTTTACCGAATTTTTAATCAAGCTCCTGCGTGCCGACAACGGTGTAAGCGTCGTACCCAATAAGGATGCCCGTGCCATTTCCAACAACTCGGTATGCACCTTAATTATAGAATATATGAAGCGGTCTGTCAATAAAAATCTGAACTTAAAAGATGTATGCGACCTGTTTTTTATCGGCAAAACCCAGCTATGCAAAATTTTTAAGGAACATGTGGGAAAAAGCCCCATGGACTACTTTGCAGATTTAAAAACCGAATCGGCAAAAAAGCTTTTGCAGGAAAAAAAGATGTCGGTCAGTGAAATTTCGGATGCCTTAGGCTACTCCTCGGTGCACAACTTCTCCCGTGCCTTCAAAAAATACGCAGGCTATTCGCCTTCTGCCTACCGCAAGAAGATATTATAATCCATATTGATTTTTATTTTTCTTTTTGATATAATACAATTGAAAGGAAGGATTGTATGTCCGAAATCGAAAAAACAATTGAAAACACTGTAGCCTCGGTTGAAATGGAAGGCTACCGAATCACCGCAGAACAAAAAGAAAGCTGTTTAGCTTTTGCAAGCGGTAAAATTTCAAAAGAAGAATTTATTCAAAAGGCATTGGAAAGGTGTAAAGCATAATGGCATATTCACTGGACGCATTGCAGGACGGTTGCTACGAAAATACAACTGTTCTGATAAACAAATTCGACATCCGTGATGAAAAAACATTAAATGCATTAGAGCAGGAAATCACCGGTGGTCTGCTCGCCCGCGCCATCACTGACATTCCTTTTACAAATGTAAATTTTGATTTCTATAAAAATCTGCATCGCTATGTTTTCTCCGACCTCTACGCATGGGCAGGTGAACTCAGGACTGTAAACATGAGTAAAAAAGGAACTGTGTTTTGCGATTTTAAACAGTTAGAAGAATACGGTGCGCGGATTTTTACATCCCTTGCACAAAGGAATTATTTAAAAGACTGCCCGGAAGATTTGTTTTTGGAAGAATTTACCGAGCTATATTGCAATTTGAATTTCTTACATCCCTTCAGAGAAGGCAACGGACGCATTCAGCGATTGTTTCTGACCTTGCTTTTAAAAAACACCGGAAAAGCATTGCATTTTGCCGATATTGACAAAGATTTGTTTATGATTGCTACCATCAAGTCCGCATCCGGCGATGTGTTTATGTTGAAAGAAATATTCAGAACACACATCACATCTCTGTAAAATAAGAAAAATGAGGTGTTAAAATATGCAAATTTTAAAAGATACATTCGGCTGTGATTTTGTGGTAAGCTACCCGAAAGAAATGGCTTCCCGACCGCTTAAAATATTACAGCTCACAGATCCGCAGATTATAGATTCTTCTCAGCGGCGTACCCCTGACCGCTTAAATCCCACCGAAATTTCAGCATGGTCGCCCGAAAATTTTGATGCGCAGTGCGGAAACCATATCCGCTCCCTTGTTTGCCAGACCAAGCCCGATTTTATTTTTATCACGGGCGATATTGTGTACGGCGAATTTGATGACAACGGCACCGCCTTAAAATGGTTTACGGACTTTATGGATTCTTTTGGTATCCCCTGGGCACCCGTATTCGGCAACCATGACAACGAATCTTTAATGGGGGTCGCCTACCAGTGTAAGCTGTTTGAAGATGCCGGATACTGCCTGTTTAAAAGAGGTACCGTTACCGGCAACGGCAACTACACGGTAGGTCTTGCCATCGAAAACGAGCTGATTCGCGTGATTCATATGACAGACTCCAATGGCTGTACCCACAGTAAAGAAGATGCGGTTACCCGGCTTCGGGGCATTTATAATGACCAGTTTGAAAAAATACATCAGAATACCATTAACATCCGTGCCCACGCAGGCAAAGAAGTGCCTGCCTTTATGGCATTTCATATTCCCCACGCCATTTTTGTGGAAGCAGAAAAAGCAAAGGGGTATGTAACCCACGAACGCTATAACTACATCATCGGCGTGGATGTGGAGGCAAAGGACAACGACTACGGCTTTAAATTAGACTCTGCCGACGCGTTCCCCACCGAGGTGGATTTCTTAAAATTTGCCAAAGAAAACAGCATTGACGGTGTATTCATCGGCCACCACCATAACACCGCCACTACCATATATTATGAGGGACTTGCCCTGGTGTACGGCTTGAAAACAGGACAGTACGACTCTTATATCCCGGGCAACATCGGCGGCACCCTGATTCTCCAGAGCCAAACAGACTTTACGGTACTGAATGTATCCTCCCTTTGTCGCTACGGCGCTGTCCCCCATGACCAGCTCCGCTACAAAGGCTTTTTCCAGGAATAAAAAAACACTTGACAAGACGCGTTTTCAGGAGTATAATAAGGACAACAAAAAACCGATGAGGCAGAAAAAAAGCAAAGCCGGTCTTTTTGAGCGAGCGGATTACGGTGGAAGTTCCGCAGGACTCTTTGCATAATATGGACTGCTGAGGGCTGTGTCAAATGCACAGACGTAAGGCTTGCGTAAAAAGCCGGAAGCTTAAAGGAGCTTCGCAAAGGGCACAGGTCATGCTGTGAATCAAGGTGGCAACGCGGATATTTTAAACGGAATATTCGTCCTTGACAGAAGATACAATTCTGTTAAGGGCGTTTTTTGTTTTCCTTTAACAGACAAGGAGGAATTTTTATTATGTTTTTGCTCACTCGCCGATGGCGCACCTGACTTTTTTGAAAAAAACGAATTGAATTTTTGGAGGAAAAGATTATGATACTGAATAATATTGATTTTGAAACCTATTTTAAAAATTACCCGGATGAAAACGGTTATTTCGGCAAATACGGCGGTGCATACGTTTCGGAAGAGCTGAAAAACGCCATGCGCGAAATCACCGAATCCTACCAGACCATCTGCAAGTCCCGCAAATTCATCAGTGAGCTTCGCAGAATCCGCAAGGAATTCCAGGGCAGACCTACCCCCATTTCCCACTTGGAAAGACTGTCTAACAAGCTCGGCAACGTTCAGCTTTATGTAAAGCGCGAGGATTTGAATCACTCGGGCGCACACAAACTGAACCATTGCATGGGTGAAGCTCTGCTTGCCAAATACATGGGCAAGAAAAAGGTAATCGCAGAAACCGGAGCAGGTCAGCACGGTGTTGCCCTTGCCACCGCTGCGGCATACTTTGGCTTGGAATGCGACATCTACATGGGTGCTGTAGACATTAAAAAGCAAGCCCCCAACGTGGCACGCATGAAAATTTTGGGTGCAAACGTTATCGAGGTTACCGAAGGCTTACAAACCTTAAAAGAAGCGGTAGACGCGGCTTTTGCGGCATATGCCAAGGAATACAAGGATGCTATCTACTGCATCGGCTCGGTTTTAGGACCGCATCCCTTCCCGCTTATGGTACGCGATTTCCAGAGTATTGTGGGCATCGAAGCAAGAGAACAGTTTATTGAAATGACCGGCGAACTGCCCGATGCAGTGGTTGCCTGCGTGGGCGGCGGCTCGAACGCAATGGGTATGTTTGCAGGCTTTTTGAATGACCCTGTGGACATTTACGGCATTGAACCCTTAGGTCGCGGCACCGCACTGGGCGACCATGCCGCAAGCTTAAAGTATGGCAGTGAGGGCATTATGCACGGCTTTAACAGCATTATGTTAAAGGATGAAAACGGTGAGCCTGCGCCCGTTTACTCGGTTGCAAGCGGTTTGGATTACCCCTCCTCCGGTCCCGAGCACGCCTTTTTGCATGACCTGGGCAGAGTAAAATATGACGTAATCACCGACGATGAAACCATTGATGCTTTCTTCGAGCTTTCCCGTATGGAGGGTATCATCCCTGCCATCGAAAGCGCCCATGCCGTAGCCTACGGCATGAAGCTTGCCAAGACCATGGGCAAAGGCTCTGTGCTGATTAACCTTTCGGGTCGTGGGGACAAGGATATGGATTACATCATTGAAAACTACGGTATCCGTTAAAAAATTTAAAAAATCTATTGACAAATAAAAAAGTTTGTGCTAAAATACTTTTTAATCAAACGCAAAGATGTGGAATAGTACGCAAATTCTTTCACCTTTAGAGAGATGCCGGTTGGTGCGAGGCATTGGGAAAGCTTTGCAGAACTCACCACGGAGCGGCTGCTGTGAAATGCTTTAAGTAGTGGCAGACGGGAGCTCCCGTTACAGAGTTACGATGTGTTAGCATCAAAGGGCATCCTGAAAAGCGGATGAAAAAGAGTGGTACCGCGGAAACGTATAAGTAACGTTTTCGTCTCTTTGAATCAACAAGGAGACGAAAACGTTTTTTTGTTGGCAAACTAATCCATTTTATATAGGTAAAGGAGTTTTAAAAATGAACAAAATCAACATCACAGACATTACACTTAAAAAACTGGCTGCAGAGCGTGAGATTGCGCTTTTATTCCGTGAAAAAACAGCGATTGCCGCATGTGCGGATGCCTTAGGTGCAGATGCAGTTGAGCTTGCTCCCATTCAGAATCTTCGTGAAGATACCATTATTTATAAAACGGTTGCCCAGAACATACAAAATGCAGTCGTTGCTCTGCCCGTCGGCTTTGACAAGGACAGCGTAGGCGCAGCATGGGAATGCATTAAGGATGCCAAAAATCCGCGTTTGCAGATTGAAGTACCCATATCTACCGTACAGATGGAATACACCTATCACTTAAAATCCGATAAAATGCTCTCCAAAATCGTTGAGCTGATAAAAACCGCCAAGGAATATTGTGCAGACGTGGAATTTTCTGCCCTCGATGCAACCCGTGCGGACGAAGATTTCCTGCTCACGGTTGCAAAGGAAGCGGAAAACAACGGTGCAACCATTATCACCATTTGTGATGATGCAGGCATCTCCATGCCCGAAGCCATCGCAACCCTGACCGAAAAGGTAAAGAGTGCTGTAAGCATCCCCGTTTATGTGCAGGTTTCCGACCGCATCAGCATGGGTGTTGCCTCCGCAATCAGCGCCATTCAGAAGGGTGCTGACGGCATTAAATGCGCAATGGCAGGCAAAGACGTACTGTCCACCGGTGCATTTTCAGATGCTATGGACGCCTTCTCTGCACAAATCGGTGCAAAAATCAATTTGAACAAAACCAAAATCCATGCAAGCATTGACGATATGCTCACCAGCATCAACCACACCGCTTACGAAGCAGAAAACACCGTAAGCGAAAAGAAAAAAATTCTGTTGGATTCCGACAGCACCATCGCGCAGGTGGCACAGGCAGCAACAGTTCTCGGCTACGAGCTTTCCGATTCGGATTGCGGTAATGTATATAAAGCCCTGATGCAGGTTTGTGAAACCAAAGGCGCTGTAGGCGCAAAGGAATTAGAGGCTTTGATTGCAAGCAATGCCATGCAGGCACCCTCTACCTATCATTTGGAAACCTACTCCACCAGCAGCAGTAACGTAACCGGCTCTATGTCTAAGGTTACATTAAAATGTAACGACGAAATCATGTGCGGTGTCAGCACCGGCGACGGTCCCATTGACTCCACCTTCCGCGCGATTGAACAGTGCATCGGCCACCACTACGAGCTGGACGATTTTCAGGTGCAGGCAGTTACCGAGGGCAAGGAAGCTTTAGGTACCGCCATTGTAAGACTTCGTAACAACGGCAAGCTCTATTCCGGCAACGGCATTTCCACAGACATTGTTGCCGCAAGCATCCGCGCTTACATCAACGCACTGAACAAAATCGTATTTGAGGAGGCTTAATCCATGAAAATTGTATTTTCAACCAAGAACGTAAACCGTGCATCCTTTCTGGATACCTGCCGTTTCGCTTACGATTACGGCTTTGCCGGATTTGAGATTCACGATGCGATAAAAGAACGCAGTCAGCATCACGACAGCATTTTGCGCCGCGACCGCACCGCCGATGCCAAAAGAAAGCTGATTAACCGCTCTCTTTCGGTTTCTGCCCTGCGCATGCCCTGCCCCATTGAACAGGATGAAACCACAGCCGAAACGGTAACCAAATATGTAGACCTTGCGGCAAATGCAGGCATTTCCTATGTGATTGTCCGCGTGGAACAGCAAACTGAAAAGGCTGTTTTGAAAGAAAAGCTCGAGGAAGCCATTCACCATGCCGAAAAGGCAGATGTTATGATTTTGTTTGAAACGGTGGGCTATCTTTCCGACACCGAAAATGTCATTGACATCATCAACTTCTTCTCTTCTGCGGCAATCGGTGCGTCCTGGAACGTGCGCGGTACCTATTTCGGTGCAGGCGAAACTGCAGAAGCCACCATCAAAACCTTGGGTGCATACATTAAATATGTACGCCTTGGCGATATGCTGGACGGCAAAACCGTTTTAATCGGCGAAGGGACTTTGCCGGTGGAAAACCTGATTAACGCGCTGTCCTCTTTGAACTTTGACGGCTTTATCTGCGCTGCCTGGAACGAAGACATTCAGGATGCAGACATTGTGCTGACCCATTTTGCCAATTACATCGCATCCTTAAGCCGTGAAAAGAAAAGCTATGATAAAGCCTACTACAACCGTGCCAAAACCGGTACCTTTGTATGGAAAAAATACGATGTAATCGACGCAACCTTTTCGGATGTGCTGGACACTATGGTAGAGAAATATCCTGACCAGTACGCCTTTAAATATCCGACCCTCGACTATACCAGAACCTATACCCAGTTCCGCAGAGATGTGGATGACTGTGCCGCAGCCCTCATTTCACTGGGCGTAAAGGCAGGCGACCATGTGGCAGTGTGGGCAACCAATGTCCCCGAATGGTTTATCACCTTCTGGGCAACCACCAAAATCGGTGCAGTACTGGTTACGGTCAACACCGCCTACAAAATCCACGAAATTGAGTATCTGTTAAAGCAGTCGGATACCCATACCCTCGTGATGATTGAATACTGTAAAGACATCAACTATAAAGAAATCATTCAGGAGCTTTGCCCCGAGCTGGAAACCTTAACCCCCGGCGAGCCGTTGTATTCTAAAAATCTTCCGTTCCTGCGCAATGTGGTAACGGCAGGCTTTTCCATGAACGGCTGTCTGACCTGGGAGCAGATGCTGTCCCGTTCTTCCATGATTCCCCGGGAAGAAGTGAGAAGACGCGCATCTTTGGTTAAACCCGATGATGTGTGCAACATGCAGTACACCTCGGGCACTACAGGCTTCCCGAAGGGCGTAATGCTCACCCACCGCAATATTGTAAACAACGGTAAAACCATTGGTGACAGAATGGATTTATCCACCGCAGACCGCATGATGATTCAGGTGCCCATGTTCCATTGCTTCGGCATGGTGCTTTCCATGACCTCCATGATGACCCATGGCGGTACGCTGTGCCCCATTCCGTATTTCTCACCCAAATCTTCTTTGGCTTGCGTAAATGATGAGCACATCACCTGCTTTAACGGTGTGCCCACCATGTTTATCGCCATGTTCAACCATCCCGACTTTGCCAAAACCGACTTTTCTTATATGCGAACCGGCATCATGGCAGGCGCAAACTGTCCTGCCGACCTGATGCGTCGTGCCGCAGAGGAAATGAACATGCGTGAAATCATTTCGGTTTACGGACAGACCGAGGCATCTCCCGGCTGTACCATGGGCGAGGTAAACGAAGACATTGACCACCGTGTGGAAACGGTCGGCAGTCCATTCCCGGGCGTGGAATGCAAGGTTATCGACCCCGAAACAGGCGACGAGCTTCCCGACGGTGAAAGCGGCGAATTTGTAGCCCGTGGCTTTAACATTATGAAGGGCTACTACAAAATGCCCGAAGCCACCGCCCAGGCAATTGATGCAGACGGCTGGTTGCATTCGGGTGATATCTGTTGCAGAACGCCCGACGGCTATTATAAAGTCACCGGCAGATTAAAAGACATGATTATCCGTGGCGGTGAAAATCTCTACCCCAGAGAAATCGAAGAATTCTATCTGACCAACCCCAAGGTGCGCGACGTGCAGGTTGTGGGTGTGCCGGACGAAAAATACGGTGAGGAATGCTGTGCCTGGATTATTCTGCACAAGGGCGAAACCGCAGACGAGAACGAAATGCGCGAATTCGGTAACGCGTCCATTGCGCGTCACAAGGTTCCCAAATACTTCCTGTTTGTAAACGAATTCCCCATGAATGCGGCAGGTAAAATCTTAAAATACAAAATGCGTGACCAATCCGCAGAAATTTTAGGCTTGAAAAAAAATTAAAAAATTTTCAAAAAAACTATTGACAAATGGTTTTTGCGGGAGTATAATACATTTAAATTTGAATATCACAAAAAAAGACTATGACGAAGACGGTCGGATTGTAGAGCCTTAAGAGAGTTGGCGGTTGCTGCGAGCCAATGGCAAAGCTTTCCAATGACCCATCACTTCCGAGTCGGAGGACCGAAAGCAAAAGCAAGTAGACTCCTTCCGTAATGCTGCGTAAAAGCAAAGGGCTTGATAGAGTCCGGTAAGTGGCAGAAAAATTTTCTGCAATTTGAGTGGTACCGCGGGTTAGTTAAGTAGCTCGTCTCAAAATCTTTATTTTGAGACGGGCTTTTTTGTTTTATTCAAATCCGAAACAAATTTTCTCGGAAAAGAAAGGAGCAAAAACAATGGATTACAGTTTAAAAGAGGTTGCAGGCAGAATCAAGGACCTGCGCGAAGCAAAAGGTTATACGCCCGAAGAGCTGGCAAAGCTTACAGGCGTATCGGTTGAAGATTACAAGGTTTTGGAAGAGGGTGAAACCGATTTCAGTTTTACCTTTATTTACAAATGTGCAAAAGCCTGTGGCGTTGAAGTGGTTGACCTTTTAGAAGGTACCAGCTCAACCCTTACCTCCTTTGCCATCACCCGTAAAGGCGAAGGTTTGAAAATTGTTAAAAAGCACGGTGTTGTTTACAACAACTTAGCCCCCAAATTCGTAGGCAAGCAGGCAGAGCCTTTCTTAGTAAAATTCCCCTATCTTGAAGAAGAACAGAACGCACCCTTAAAGCTTGACTCCCACAAGGGTCAGGAATTTGACGTTATTGTCAAAGGTTCTTTAAAGGTTCAAATCGGCAACCATGTGGATATTTTGAATGAAGGCGACTCCATTTTTTATAACAGTATCATCCCCCACGGTATGATTGCCGTAAGCGAGGGCGGATGCGAATTCCACGCGGTGGTATTAAATCCCCAGGATGGCTCGGTGAGCGAAGAATATCCCAAACCTTACATCCCGGAAAAAACCGTAAAACCCGCAAAAACTTCGCAGAAAACCGTTGCAGACGATTTCATCACCTCTTATTATGATGAAAACGGCGTATTCAACGGCATCGAATTCAAAAACGAAGACAAATTCAACTTTGCTTTTGACTGCGTAGATGCCATTGCCAAAAAAGACCCCGACAAGCTTGCAATGCTATGGGTGGCAAACGACAAAACCGACCGTCGCTTTACTTTCAGCGACATGAAGAAATATTCCGCAAAGACTGCCAACTATTTTGAGTCTTTGGGCATCAAAAAAGGCGACACCGTTATGCTGGTGTTAAAGCGCCATTATCAATTCTGGTTCTGCATGCTGGCATTGCATAAAATCGGTGCAATCGCAATCCCTGCCACCAACCAGCTGGTAGAGCATGACTTTACTTACCGCTACAAAGCAGCAAAGGTAAAGGCAATCGTTTGTACCGCAGACGGTGACGTTTCAGCAGAAGCCGAAAAAGCAGCCGCAGAATTCCCTGAAATGCTTAAAATCATGGTCGGTGGCAAAAAAGACGGCTGGTATGACTTTAATGTGGAAATGGAACGCTTCAGCACCCACTTTAACCGCACCGAAGATACCCCCTGCGGTGACGATCCTATGCTGATGCTGTTCACCTCCGGCACCACCGGCTATCCCAGAATCGCAACTCATTCCTATAAATACGCTTTAGGTCACTATCCCACCGCAAAGCATTGGCATAACGTAAATCCCGACGGTCTGCACTTTACCATTTCGGATACCGGTTGGGGTAAGGCACTCTGGGGTAAGCTCTACGGACAATGGCTTTGCGAAGCGGCACAGTTCACTTATGACTTTGACCGTTTCCATTCGGAAGATATTTTGCCTATGTTTGCAAAATACCACATCACAACCTTCTGCGCACCGCCTACCATGTACCGCTTCTTCATCAAGGAAGACCTTTCTAAATATGACCTTTCTTCCATCGAATACGCAACAACGGCAGGCGAAGCGTTAAACCCTGAGGTTTACAACCAGTTCTATAAAGCAACAGGCTTAAAAATCATGGAAGGCTTCGGTCAGACCGAAACTACCCTGTCTATCGCAAACTTTGTGGGTTCTACCCCGAAAATCGGTTCTATGGGTCGTCCCAGCCCGTTATATGACGTGGTTATCTTAGACCCCGACGGCAACGAATGTAAAACCGGTGACACCGGCGAAATCTGCGTACGCACCAAAGACGGCGCGCCTTGCGGTCTGTTTATCGGCTACTACTTAGACGACGAAAAAACCAAAGACGTATGGCATGACGGCTACTATCATACCGGTGACCAGGCAACCATGGACGAAGACGGCTACCTCTGGTACGTTGGACGTATTGATGACGTTATCAAGTCCTCCGGCTACCGTATCGGACCCTTTGAAATCGAAAGCGTTATCATGGAGCTTCCCTATGTGTTAGAATGTGCCATCACCGCTGTGCCCGATGAAGTACGCGGTCAGATTGTAAAAGCAACCATCGTTTTAACCAAAGGCACACAAGGCTCTGACGAGCTTAAAAAGGAAATCCAGGAATACGTTAAGACCCACACCGCCCCCTACAAATACCCCAGAATCGTGGACTTTGTAGACGAGCTTCCCAAAACCATCAGCGGTAAGGTTCGCCGTGTGGAAATCCGAAACAACGACCTCAAAAAAGCAAACCAATAAACAAAAAGCGTTCCAAATTTGGAACGCTTTTTTAAAAAATATTGCTTTTTTTATTTGCATGTGGTATACTAAAGATACCACATGCAACAATTTTAATAATGAATTCAGGATATTTTTACAATATCCTGTTTCGTGTTGTCTTTTTATGGATATCATAAAACAAAATTGTGTTTTGTAAAAAAACGCAGGCTGTAATATGATATTTGTTTGTGATATTCATATTAAGATTGTTGTGTGTGGTAACCTGGAATCTCAAGCCGCGTTTTTTGGCGTGGTGCAGATTCTTGTGCCACGCTTTTTTAATTGCGTGAGAATTTAGAAAGGAGAAGCATAAAAGCTATAGGAAAATCCAAATACATTTAGAAAGGAATCATTAAAATGAAAAAAATAATTTCTTTATTGTTAGTTGTTGCAATTATTTTAAGTTTTTGTTCTTGTAACGAAAAGAGTCTTATCGATATTAAAGGCGCTTTTTACACCGACAACGGAAGCATTGCCATCGTTTTCGATTATTCGGACTTTGAAAATCCGTTGCCCGAAAACGCAGAAGAAATTACCCTCACTATGAACGAAGTTACATATACGGTTAACGAAAATTCCAAATCTAGTAGCCACAACACAGGCGTGACAAGCAAATTTTATGATAATTTTGAACGTTATTATGGCTATTCTTATGCACTAGGTTACGGTGAAGTTTCCAACGACACCCCCGTAAGAATGATGGTTGTTTTTGAGGTTGAGGATATGTCCAACCTACAAGATGCAAGCTTTACATTAGGCGCACACACCATAAGTCTTGGCAAAGATACATTTACAGAAATTTCTTCGCTATGTGAAATCATAAGAGCAGAAGAAAATTTTGAAGAAGCATACCAGATTGCTTCATTCAAATGGCGTATAGACGCTGCTTATACAGACGAAGAAGAGATAGATATTTTTAAAGTTCCTTTCGGACCTGACTTGAGCTATGTGAGTGAACAAATGCGTCTGACATTCGACAGCGATGTCAATTGGGGTGTAGAAATCACAGCTTCCCCCGGCACAAATTATTCTTACAATGAGAAACTTCACGAAGATGTCGTGAATACTAATTTACCTGCCTTTGATATAGATATCATAAAAAATGCCTATCCCGATGCAACATCTCAGATTGACAAATTCATCGAAGCGACCAACACATTAGCCGAGAGTATTCTGGACAGCAGTAAATCGTTAGATGATTTTAAAGTAAAAGGCACCAGAGGAACAATAAAAGGTACCTATGCTGAATTGTGTGAAATTTTCGATATGAGCATGGTTGTTGCCGGCTAATCTATTCAGTATTATAAAAATAAACACATCATAATGGAAAACCCAGAATGATGTGTTTAAGTTTTATAAATTGAATTTTAAGCTTTGAAGTGGCTTAGTTCATAGCTTCCTGAACTGCAACAGCGCAAGCAACGGTCATACCAACCATGGGGTTGTTACCTGCACCGATTAAGCCCATCATTTCTACGTGAGCCGGAACGGAGGAGGAACCTGCGAACTGTGCATCACCGTGCATACGACCCATGGTATCTGTCAAGCCGTAAGAAGCGGGGCCTGCAGCCATGTTGTCGGGGTGAAGGGTACGGCCTGTACCGCCACCGGAAGCAACGGAGAAGTATTTTTTACCGTTTTCGATAGCCCATTTCTTATAGGTACCTGCAACAGGATGCTGGAAACGGGTCGGGTTGGTGGAGTTACCGGTGATGGAAACGTCAACGGCTTCCTTCTGCATGATAGCAACACCTTCCAAAACGTCGTTTGCACCGTAGCACTTAACCTTTGCTTTTTCGCCATCGGAGAACGGAACTTCACGAACAACCTTAAGCTCGGATGTGAAGAAATCATATTCGGTTTCCACATAGGTAAAACCGTTGATTCTGGAGATGATGTATGCAGCATCTTTACCCAAGCCGTTCAAGATTACGCGAAGGGGTTCTTTTCTTACTTTATTTGCAGTTCTTGCGATACCGATTGCGCCTTCAGCAGCTGCAAAGGATTCGTGACCTGCGAGGAAGCAGAAGCAGTTGGTTTCTTCACGGAGAAGCATTGCAGCCAGGTTACCGTGACCCAAACCTACACTTCTTGTTTCAGCAACAGAGCCGGGGATGCAGAATGCCTGCAAGCCAACACCGATTGCTTCAGCAGCTTCTACAGCGGAAGCCTTGCCGTTTTTGATTGCGATAGCGCAACCTAAGGTGTACGCCCAAACCGCGTTTTCAAACGCGATAGGCTGAACGCCTTTTACGATTTTTTCAACATCTATACCTTTAGACAAGCAGAGGTCTCTTGCTTCTTCCAAAGAAGCAAAACCCAATTTCTTAAGTTCAGCGTCGATCTTAGCTTGTCTTCTTTCCTTACCTTCAAACTGTGCCATAAGAGTCCTCTCCTTTCTTATTCTTCTCTGGGATCGATGTATTTAACAGCTTCGTCGAATCTGCCGTAGGTACCGATATTCTTCTGATAAGCTTCATTCGGGTCTACGCCGTGACGAATGTCTTCCAACATCTTGCCGATTTTTACGAACTGATAACCGATAACTTCATCATTTGCATCAAGTGCATTCTTTAAGATGTAGCCTTCAGCCATCTGCATATAACGAACGCCTTTTGCGTTTGTAGCAAACATGGTACCAACCTGAGAGCAAAGACCTTTACCCAAGTCCTCGAGGGAAGCACCTACCGGCAAACCGTCTTCAGAGAAAGCGGTCTGGGTACGGCCATATGCCAGCTGCTTGAAGATTTCGCGCATTGCAACGTTGATTGCATCGCAAACGAGGTCAGTGTTCAATGCTTCAAGTAAGGTTTTACCCTGCAATATTTCTGCTGCCATAGCTGCAGAATGGGTCATACCGGAGCAGCCTAAGGTTTCAACCAAAGCTTCTTCGATAATACCTTCCTTAACGTTAAGTGTCAGCTTACAAGCACCCTGCTGGGGAGCACACCAGCCCACACCGTGGGACAGACCGGAAATGTCAGAAATCTGATAAGATTTCACCCATTTACCTTCCTCCGGAATCGGAGCAGGACCATGATGGGGACCTTTTTTAACCGGACACATTTTTTCTACTTCATGTGTGTAGTTCATAATTCTTCCTCCTGCTATAAAAATTTAAATTTTGACAAAATATCAATCGTAGATATTATAACATACAAACTTCGCTTTGTCAAATAAAGAGTTTTTATTTTTTAAATTTTTTTCATTTTATTTCCGCATACTTTTTGGGCGAAATACCCATCTCCTTTTTAAACACTCTGCTGAACGCATAAATACTGCTAAACCCCAGCGACTCCGCCACCTCGGTTATGTTCATGTCCTCCGACTTTAAGAGTGTGCAGGCGTGCTTGATTACAACTGCAGTTTTGTATTTCAAGGGCGACATTTTCATTTTTTTCTGAAACAGTCTTCGGAAATGGGACTCACTTAAACCGCACAGGTCGGCAAGTGCTTTTACCGAAACATCTTTATTAAAATGCGTTTTCAGAAAATCCACCGCAGGAGAAATCTTACCAAAGCTCTCTTTTTTTCTGACCGTCGCATCAAAAGCGGCAATCAGGCAAAAAAGCTTTGCCATCACATCAAACTGCTCCTCCCGGTAAAAACACAGCAACAAATCGTTTACCGTCTGCTTCAGTTCCCCGGTTGCCTTAAGCTTTACCGGCACCTTGGAAATGAGTGTTTCATTCTCTGTTTCCAATTCAAAATCCGTCAGAATACCGTCAGCGGTTTCACTATAAATAACATAACTGTACCGCGCACCTTTCGGGATATACACAATGTCATTCTCGCCCGCCGAAAGCGCACCTTTAGATGTGTAAAAAACATACTCACCCCGGATAATATACAAAAATGCCGCTTTGTTGCGGTTGTTTTGGCTAAGTTTTTTATGGACTGGCGTTTTGCGTACCACCACAACATTTTTCAAAATATAGCTTTTGTTCATCCGCTTTACACCTCATTTTTTATTATACATAAATTTTGTTTCAAGTCAATAGAAATGATTGATTTTGTTAAAAAATGGTTAAAATGGCTATTGTATTCATGTGCAAATCTCTTATATAATGATTTCAGTGAGGTGATATGCATGCTCAAATTATCGGTCGGTTATCAGTATAACGAGGATGCCCTGCCCTTTTCCAAAATCGTGCAAACCTACAAAGAAAGCATTGCAGAGGTATATTTTGCCTGGATAGACCAGCCAAGCGGCAGATCCAGACTTTGTGGCTTTGACGGCTATTTTGATTACGGTCTGCAGGACATTATGATTGCCGAGCTGAAAAAGATAAAAGACATGGGCATTTCCCTTGATCTGTTGTTTAACGCCAACTGCTACGGTGAAGATGCCATAAGCGAAGTGTTGCAGGGACGAATCGTTTCTGTAATCGATTACTTAGAAAGTGTAGGCTGCAAACCCGAAACGGTGACCACCGCTTCTCCTGCCATTGCGTATATGGTCAAAGCGCAGTTCCCCGATATTTCGGTCAAGGCCTCTGTCAATATGAAAATCGGCTCAGTCAAAGGCATGCAGTATGTATCCCATCTGTTTGACCAATACTGCGTTGCCAAAGAATGTAACCGCAACCCTCCGCTTTTAAAGGAAATGAAAGCGTGGGCAGAAGAGAACGGCAAAAAAATCACTATTCTGGCTAACAGTGGTTGTATGCGTGATTGCAGCGGTCAGATTTTTCACGACAACATGGTTGCGCACGAATCGGAAATCGCCAAACAGAAAAACATAGAGTTTTTGCCGTATATGTGTTGGAATTATCTGAAAGACAAAAAGAATTTCGTATCGGTTTTGCAAAACACCTGGATTCGCCCGGAGGATATTCAAAACTACGAAGGTCTTGCGGACTGCATCAAGCTTGCAACTCGCACCCACGCCCTGCCGGGGCTTGTAATCGGGTCGTACGCAAGAGGTTTTTTCACCGGCAATTTACTGGATTTATTCGAGCCGGGCTTCGGCCCTGCCTTTGCACCTTATGTGATTGACAGCACTAAAATTCCGGATAACTTCTGGAAATCCACCACAGAATGTAATAAAAACTGCGAAAAATGTGATTATTGTAAAAACGTGCTGAAAGAAGCACTGATTATTTCTTAAGGAGGAATAAAAAAATGAACGCACAGGATATTAAAGAATTAGCTTATCAATGCGGCGCGGATTTATGCGGAATCGCTTCCATGGACCGTTTTGAAGGCGCGCCGTCCCAGATGGATCCCCGTTTCATCATGCCCGAGGCAAAAAGCATGATTGTTATGGGCTTCCGCGTTATGCGTGGCTCACTCCGTGGCATTGAGGAAGGCACTTTCTTTTCCAACTACTCGGCAATGGGCTATGGCGGTCTTACATACAACTACATCCCCATGACGGTCATCAACATGTGCCGTGTGATTGAGGATGAGGGCTATGAAGCCATCCCGATTGGTCACCAGAGCGACTGGCGTGCCATTTACAATGGTGGCGGTTTGAGGGAAAATTATTCTAAACCTGTCGAACCGGGTAAGCCCTGCCCCGACATCATGCTTCACCTTCGTATATGTGCCTATCTTGCAGGTCTTGGTGAAATCGGCTACAGCAAAATGTTAATTACCCCCGAATTTGGTCCGAGACTCCGTATTGGCGTTATTTTAACCGAATTGGAATTGGAGCCTGACCCGATTTATGACGGTCCCAAGCTTTGCAATAAATGTATGGCTTGCGTAAGAGAGTGTCCCGGCAATGCCATCAGCAAAACCAAAACCGTGAAAGTAAACTTGGCGGGTCACGAAGTTGAATGGGGCGAGATTGATGTTGTTGCCTGCGACATAGCTTTCCGTGGAGGCGAAGTTTGTGCCGAGGGCGAAGAAGGCAACTATATTGAAGGAAGAAACGACATAAAACCCGGCTCGCACTCACCTTTCTATCATAAGCCTAAAAATCTTTATAACACAGGTCAGGCTATATGCGGTGCCAAAGGCTGCACAAGAGCATGCATGATTTCTCTGGAAGCAAGAGGTGTACTTAAAAACAAATTCAAAAAACCGTTCAGAAGAAAGCCCTTGTGGAGTGTTGACTGGTCAGACTATGAGTCAACTGAAAAGGATATGGGCACAGTTATCCCGAAAGACGTAAAACGTCCCGAAAAAGAAAACAAGCCTATCCCTGAGGCTGATTAATTGAATAAGCAAAAGGAGCTGTAAATTTATTACAGCTCCATTTTAGGGGATAGGAAAAAATGTTTGGAATGGACAAACTGAGCCCAAACCGCAGTACAACGCGGTTTGGGGTTACCCGAAGGCTCGTCAGAGCAAACGATGCATTGGGCACCCTTCGTTTTACGACGAAGGGTTTCTTTTGCGCCGTTGCTCTTCCTCTTTCGCAAAAAGTTTTCACAGATATACTTTTTGCGAGCCAGCCGAAAACTATTGATCGCAAACTTTTCGGCTAAAAG
>JAFQQW010000045.1 GCA_017410375.1 Clostridia bacterium
CACCACTCGCCTATAAAACAGTCCACCGGACTATTTTATTTTACGGCTCGTGCCTTCTCAAGGTTCGAGCCCTTTTTTATTAAATGCACCAAAAAAAGAACACCACAAGGGTGTTCTTCTTTTTGGTGGGAACAATAGGGCTCGAACCTATGACCCTCTGCTTGTAAGGCAGATGCTCTCCCAGCTGAGCTATGCTCCCATATGGTAGCGGCGAGTGGACTTGAACCACCGACCTAACGGGTATGAACCGTTTGCTCTAGCCAGCTGAGCTACACCGCCATATGGTATTTTTTGTTGCTGTTTTTTCTGTCAGCTTTTATATTATACCCACAAACGGTTCATTTGTCAAGTCTTTTTTTAAAATTTCTAAAATTTTTTATCTAAATAGCCCTGCAGGATGTAGGTTGCCGCAACAGTATCAATTACGTTTTTGCGTTTTTTGCCCCGGACATTGGTTTCGTTTAAGGTTCGGGTTGCCGCAACGGTGGATAGACGTTCGTCCCAGAATTCAATGGGAAGTGGTGTTAAGGTTTTTAAAATGTCGGCAAATTTATAGGTCGCTTCGGTGCGGAAGCCCTCCGAGCCGTCCATGTTTTTGGGTAAGCCGATAACAATTTTTTCGGCGCTTAAGTTTTTGATGTGCTCTATAACCGCCTGCGCCACCTTTTCCGGGTCGCGTTCGTGAATTGTGCCTACTGCCTGGGCGGTCCAGCCCATTAAATCCGACACCGCAATGCCGGTACGCACTTCGCCGTAGTCAATGCCTAAAATACGCATAAAGTTCTCCTTATTTTTCAAGTAATTCGTTTGCCAGTCTGCCGTTTTCCAAAGCCATTTCTGAAAGCACTTCGGCACGCGCCTTCAAAGCGGTCTGTACGGCATCATAGTTTGAAAGCAGGTCTTCGCAAAGGGCAAAGAGAGATTTTTCGTCTGTTTGTTCTAAATTCAGCAGATATTTTTCCTGCTCTAACATAGAGATACAACCTAAAATTTTTGGGTCATAAATCAAGCCGATGCAAGGCGTTGCGCTTGCCGCTGCATACAGCAGAATATGCAGGCGCATACCAATTACAAATTTACAGGTTTTGCAAAAGGCAATCAGTTCGTCGTGATTGTATTTGTTTTCTAAGCAATAGCCTTTGGCTTGCATAAGGGAAACGGCTTTTTTGCAGATTTCCAAATCCTCAGGCAGCTGCATGGGAATAAACACGGGAATCAGACCGTATTTTTGTTGTAAAGCATCCGCTGTTGCCGCCACTGCAGGAGCGATTGTTTTGTTGCCTTGCCAGTTGCGGATGGAAAAAGCCACATACTCGCCCTTCGGCAAGCGCGCATCTTTTAAAATGTTGTCCGCATTTTCTGCAGGCTTTAAAGCCATGGCAGGGTCTGCGGTCACCTTTGTTTCGGGCGGATTGGGGCAAAGCCTGTTTAAGAGGGCTTCGGACTGCTTGTCCCTTAAAGTGATTAAATCTGCCTGCATAAGGGTGTTTCTTGCAGTTTCTTCATTGCTTTTGCGTACAATCGGACCGATGCCGTTGCCGTAGATATATACTTTTTTGCCTTTTTTCTTGGCAAAGGCAATCAGGTTGCTGTAATAGAGCAATGATTTGGTGCTGGTCACGTCCTGAATCAAGCTACCGCCGCCGCTGATTAAAACCGAGCAGTTACGGATTGCTCTTTGCACCGCAAACACATTAAAGCGGTTTACCGCATACACGCCGTGTTTTTCGGTTGTTTCTTTCGGGTTTGCGGAAAGCACCGTGAAACGGGCTTTGGGATTGTAGATGCGAATCTGTTCGATGATGGCACAAAGCAAGGCGTCGTCACCGCTGTTGTTGTGGCCGTAGTAGCCCGAAATTACAAAGTCCTTGTGCAGGTTGCCGTTTTTTATAATTTCGGTGTATACGTCATAATTATCCTTAACCATGCGGTCGGCAGAATAATATTTTTCGACAATTTCTCTGCCATAAGCACCAACGTTTTTTATTTCCTCAGGAGACATGGAAAGAAGCGTAAGTAAATCGGCTTTTAAGCGGTCGGGGGTTGACATTTCCATACCGCGGCAACAGAAATTGGTTTGATTGGCGTTGTCTAAGGTTTCTTCGCTGAATATGCCCAAATACCCTTCGTTACCCGCTACAATGACGGGCACCGAACCGCACATGCATTCCAGTGCCGAGCGGGAAACGGCTACCACGAAATCCGAAATGGAAACAAAGCGGTTAATGTCGGTGCGTGCGCCCGTTAAATGAATTACTTTTTTGCCGAGCTTTGCATTAACCGCATCGGCTTCTGCCTGCACCGCTTCTAAATCGTTACCGCCACCCACCAGAACAATTTCCAGGTCTTCTTTTTGGAGCAGGTCGGGGGTGATGGCAATCAGGTGATGGGCAAGCAAGCTTCGGTCGGTGTCCATACGGCTGATGGATACGATTTTTCGGCTCGTTTCCGAAAGCCCCAGCTCGCAAAGCAAGTCGGTATCCTTCGGGATGCTGAATTTATCTAAAGGAATGCCGTTGATGGTAACCGAAATGTCCTGGGGATAGGTGCCGTAATTTTCGGTTAAGTATGCCTTAATATCCTCCGAAACGGCAATGGTACGGTAGCCCCAGTTGGTCAGGAGTTTTAACAGGGGGTTCACCTCGAAAACCCAATGGGCAGAGGTGACAAAGTTAAAGTGCATGGTTTTGCAAAGCAGACTTAACAAAAAGGACGGGATACGGGCATGCCCGTGTACCACATCCGGCTTTTCGGCGCGGATGATTTTTTTGAGTCTGAGATAGGATTTAAGCATGGCATCGGGACGTTTGGAATGCAGAGGGGCGTTAAAATGCGGAATGCCCTCTTTTTCCAGTTCAGCAGTATATGCACCGCCGTTTGAGGCGATAAGTACCTCTGTGCCCAGGCGTTTTAAGCCCCGGGCAAGCTCTAATACATGCGTTTCGGCACCGCCGATATCCATGCCCATTAAAACCAGTAAAACTTTCATAATTTATAGACCTCTTTTATTGAATACTTTTCCGTAAAGTAGGAATTTCGTGCTCTAAAACGTAATCGCTGTGCCGTATTTTCCAGCGGATATGCGCTTCGTCTGTGGAATATTCCATGCGCGGTTCCCAGCCGAGGCGCGAATCTTTCTGCACATAAGGGATAGATTGTAATGCATTCTCTTTTTCGGCTAAGATGAGCGCTTCGATGCGGTCGATGACCGAAGAAAGCTCGTCTTTATCCTGCGCGCTTCGCATTTTTTGCTGCAGAACATACAGTTCTTTGGCGTGGATGCCGGTTTGAATGCTGTGCGCCATAAAATGCCCCAAATTGATAAGCGATTGCAAAGCTTCGTTTTGATTTTCCAGCTTGTCCAGTAAGGAAAGTCCCTCCTGCATCAGGCTGTGCGCTTTTTTTAAGGATTCAATTTCCGCGCCGATGCGCAGCCCGATAAAGGAGCCTCTGCCGTTGATGGATTCTAAGTAATCGGAATATACATACATTTTAGCAAAGCTTTTACGGGGCACCTGAATGGCTTTGTTTAATACGCAAAGGGGATAAGAGGTGCCGATGCGGAAAGCACCGTACTGATCTGCATCCGAGGGGATGAAATGTGTGGAAGCCTCACTCCAGAGGATAAGTGCCTGCTTTACAGTTTGCAGATACGCTTTGCCGAAGGAGCTTTCTAAAATATTGTCTAAGATTTCGTCTGCAGGCTTTCTCGGCTCGTCAAACATTTCTTTGGTAAGACGGCTGATGAAGGAAGGATAAAAGCCGTAATGATGCCCTTCCATAATCCCGCAAAGGCCCCAGTCGTCATGGGCGGAGATGACCGCCTCGCACCGCTTAATCCACTGGTACGGCGCAGGCTGATAGGGAATACAGCCCATGTCCCAGGTTAAACCGCCTGTGTTGGTCATGGAATAGAGGCGGATACCGCGTTTTTTGGCGGCAATGGCCTCGCTCTTAAAATATGCACCGGGACCTGCAAAGGATAAGGTGTAGTCGGCACAATACCATTTTGTGCCGTTTGGATAGGTAATGGGTTCAAACATTTCAAAGGTTGCAAGGAGCGAAATGTCTGTGGGAAGCTTTTCAATTAAAGCAACGCGCTCTTTTTCGGGTTGGAAGCCCCAGTTGTAGGTCCAGAGGACAATATCTACATCCGGCTTCTTTTCACGGATGACTTCTTTGATCAGATTTACATAATCGGGATAATCCATACAAGGATACCAGCCCGAGCTGACTTTACCCGTGGGGATACCGTCAACCACCACGTCCTCCTGATTTACGCCCGTTACATGGGGGTCTTTGGAAGGAAAGCCCACCGATTCACCCACTAAGGTTACGCCCTTTAAGCCGGGACAGCTTTCAAAAAGCTTGCCGTACACGCTGTCGTAATGGGCGCGGGCACCCTCTGCTTCGGGGTGCATCATAATATGCATATCGCTGTAGGCGTATACATCAATACCGTATTTGGCGGCGCGTTCGATTAAGTTGTTAAAATCAAGGAAGCCGCGTTTGCTTTCGTTGATGCCGCGGGTGTAAACCAAAATGGCATCGCGTCCCTCATGGGCAATCTGGTTTAAATGCCCGTCGGGAAATTCATCCAGGCCATAGCCCGAATGCACCATCATGGGCGAAAACATGGGCTTGGATTCGTATTTGCCGTAGGGAATAAAAGGCGCTTTGCGGTCGCGCATTTTGGTTTCCAACTGATAAATACCCGAGGCGATACCGCGACTGTCAAAACCACTAACCGTAATGCCGTCGGCATTTACGGTGACGCGGCATCCTTTATACACGTTGTATTCTCCCAAATCTGCAGACTGCATCAGACGGATGCAGGGCATTTGTACGTTACAGGTCAGGGTTGCGGAAACGCGCATGGAAATAAAGAGAAAATCCTGCAAATCCTTTGCGGCGGTCTGCACCACCTTATCGCAGTTTTCGGGCAGGACAATGAAAATGCCGTCGGTTATCGGAAAATCGTCGGGATTCTTGGATATCGTCATGTCCCGAATGTCGGGGGTATGCATTTCCAGCATTTTTTTACGGAAATCATAATTTTTTTCGATTTTCATAGGAAAATCTCCTTTACAGAGTGATATAGTTGCTCCAGGCACAGTTGCCTTTTTGGTCTGTAACTTCAACGCGTACCCATTTTTCAAAGGGTTTAAGCGGATAGACTGCTTCCGTTAAATTCTCTCCGCGGACAATACGGTCGGGTGCAAAGGAGGCGTTGGAGAAGAAAACAATTTTGGAGCAGGGACTGGTGGTAAGCTTAATTTTGTCCTCTTGCTTTTCTATCGAGAGCCAAGGTGCCTGCGAGGAAAAGAAATCTCCCTTTTGCAGGGCAGATAAAAGTGCCTGCGGGCGGTTGCTTTCAGCTTTTATATACACAAACGATTTGGTTTCGTCATTGCCGTCATAATAATGGGTGTCGTCTGTGGCAAGAAGCGGAAAACAGATGCCCTGATTGGCTAAGCTGTCTGCAAAATGCCCCGAATAGGGTCGGTCGCTCTGGTTGATACCCGAAACGGTGTTGTAAATTTCAGTGCCGAAAAAGCCGTTTAATCTTTTGGTTTCTTCAACCGTGTTTAACGACCAGGCAGGGTGTGCCAGGATTGCAAGTCCGCCTGCTTTTTTTATGCCGTCTATGATGGCTTGCGCGTCGGCATCTCTTGGAATGGAAGGGTCAGCATGCATGCCGAGACCTACAATGTGCATCACGCCTTCTATGCAGTCGGCTGTGCCGATATTGTATTCACAGCCCGAGAGGATGGAAAGTCCGTTGATTCCCCCCTCGGGATAGAATTTCCAATGGTCGGTGATTGCAACGGCATCGAAACCTGCGTTTTTATAAATTTCTGCCATTTCTTCGGGACTTTTACGTCCGTCCGAAAGGGTGGTGTGGATATGCAGACCCACTTTATACCAGGTGTTTCCTTGTTTGTCTTTAAACATAATGTTCTTCCTTAAAATTGAATTTCAGCGGTGTGCGGTCTGTGGTCGGATGCCACAACAGCAGGGATATCCGCAGACACGATTTCGATATCGGGAGTTGCAAAGATATAGTCGATTTTGCAATAGGGATTATCGGACGGAAAGCTCAAAAGGGGAGCTTTGAATGTTTTGGCGGTATCCTGCATACATGCGCGGATGGGGTCTAAAAGAGGATTGTCGGGTCGCACATTCAGGTCGCCCATTACAATGCATTTTTCAGGTGCAATGTTTTTAAGTATGGTTTCGACTGCGTTTTGCTGTTCGTCATCGTTTAAGCCGAAATGGGTTACAAGCACGGTCAGTCCGTTTGCAAAGGTTGCCTTTAAAATACAACGGGTCTCGTACCATTTATCGCCTGTTTTTTCAATGGGATCGGGAATCATAACGGTTTCAACCGTTTTAAAGGGGATTTTAGACAGCATACCGTTGCCGTAGGGGTTTTTACCCTCAAAAGAAATGGCTTGTGCAAAATAATAATGGGGCATGCCGGAAAGATCGGATAAGGCTTTCACCTGATCGGTATAATCTTCCTTTGTGCCGAGATTTCGCATCTCATTTAAGCCCACAATATCAGGATTTTGGTCACGGATGGCTTTTGCCATAATTTCAAAATCAATTTCACGGGTGATGTAGTTCATGCAATGCTGTGTGTTAAAGGTCATAAGCTTCATTTTTATTTCCTCCTGTGTTTATGAGTCTGTCCTCACCGTCACCGATGCGGATAAGATGCAGTTGGTTTTCAGAGGGTGTCCACACGGCAATGTCTACCGAAATGCCAAAGGCTTGATGGTTACTTTCCGGAATGAACGTGCCTGTGGTTACAATCTGGTGGCAGGGGAGCGGATTGCTGTCTGCTTTTGGTTCATATAAAGAATCTATGTGGGTGTGTCCGCTGAGGCAAGCCACAAGGCGTGCATCTTTTTTGTGTGAAAAAACATCTAAGATGGAAACGGCGGAGTCTAAATCTTCAATTCTTCCGCAAAGGTCGGTGATGCGGGAAAAAGCTTTCTTTTCACCGGTCCATACTTCCAGCATCTCGGTTTCCTTATAGGTGGTGTCGCGATAATTAAAGGGGACATGCATCAGCAAAATTACATTGCCTGTTACGTTTAGCGCTTCGTTTTTCAGCCAGTTAAGCTGTTTTTCACCGAATGCCCAGACGGGAGTAGGACGCTTTGCCTCTAAGTCCGAATCATATGGGACCGACAGCACCACAAACCGGGTGTTGGCTTTTTCAAAGTCTACATAGTAGTATGCCCCTGCGCCATACACGGCGTTTTGCGTGCCGTATTGGTGCTTTACAAGACTGTTCCAGAAATCGGCTTTGAAAAAATCGGTGCCGATGGCATCATGGTTGCCGTTTGCAGTAAAAAGAGGACAGCCTGCCGAGGTATATACCTTGTCTAAAATGGTTTTTAACACGGTGTGCAAAGCATCGTTTTTAATGTGCTGTGCTCTGCCCAGCATTCCGGTGTTGTCGCCTAAGTCCACCACCATGTCACACGGTATTTTGGATGTGATGTCCTGTAAGACCTTGCAAAGGGTATCTATCTGCGTGCAGTCTGCACCCGGCGCATGCAAATCGGTAAAAAGCGGAAATATAACAGAGTCTTTTTTACGGATTGCATTGATCTTTTCTGCTGCCGATGCAATGCCCGGTATGATGTTCTGCATTGTATGTCCTCCTTAAATGTACTATTTTATTATAGTATAACATAGGTTCTTGCAATTTACAATAATTTCTGTTTACTTTTTTCGGGTTTTCATGTATAATAAATAAAAGAAAGGAGAGGAAAATATGAAAAAAGCACTTGGATTTTTTATCAGTGCAACAATCGCCTTGCAGGCATTGCCTGCATTTGCAGAGACTTATTATACAAATGAGCAGATAACGCCCATAACCAACGGTGTTTTGCATAAATATATTGAAAGCTATACCCATGCGGGTTGGCAGAACATTCATGTGGTGGAAGCAGACTTAACCGCACCCCATGTTAAAGCGGATATCCTGACCCATAAGGACGGGCTGGGGTATGCGGCAAATGTGTTAAAGCTTGCAGAAGATGCTGATGCCGTTGCTGCCATCAACGGTGACTTTTTTGCGCGCAATTCCTGGGATAAGGCAAGTACCGTCGGGCTTGTGGTGAAAGACGGAGAACTGGTGTCTACCCAAAGCGAAGAGATTAACGGTGCAACGGTCGCTTTTGACGAAGCGGGTCACGCGCTGATGGAGTATATCAAAACCGATGTGGTGTTTACCGCCTCCAACGGAAACTCCATTAAAATCAAAGAGATTAACAAGTATGACAGTTTAAAAGAGCCTGTGGTATACACCTCGGCGTTTTCCGAAAAAACGGGCGGTTCTTATGACAATATTTTAGAGGTGGTCGTAGAGGACAACATCGTGACTGACATGCGTCGGAACATGGATGGCGTGGAAGTGCCTGAAAACGGGTATGTAATCCGCCATTTGCCTGAATACAACACTTTTTTATGGGAGAATGTAAAGGTGGGGGATGCAGTAACCCTTACCGTGAAAACCAGTGTGGATATAGAAAGCTTTAAAAGCGCATCGGCAGGCGGTACCTTGTTGGTAAAGGATGGCAAAAAGCACACCTTAACCCACAGCATTTCGGGCACAAATCCCCGTACCATGGCAGGTATTAATGCAGAGGGTACAAAGCTGTATCTGATTACCGTAGACGGCAGAAGCAGAAGCTCGGCAGGGCTTACCATGCAGGGGATGCAGGACTTAGCTTTGGAGCTGGGGCTGTACACGGCAATCAATTTAGACGGGGGCGGTTCTACCACCATGGTAACCCGCGACCCGAAAACCGATACCCTTGCGGTAAACAACACCCCGTCGGACGGAGCACTGCGAACCGTACCTATGGGAATCGGTATTTTTTCCGACGCACCTGAGGGTAAGGCGGAAACGTTGGTTATTAAAGATGAAAAATTAAAAATGTTCCCCGGGGCGCGCTACAGCTTTGAAATAGACTATGCATTGGATTCCTACGGAAATCCTTGCGCTGTTCCCGAAGGGAAAGTAAGTTGGGACAGCCAGGACGGCTATTTTGAGGACGGGGCATTTATTCCCGAGAAGGCAGGAAATGCGAAGATAACCGTTTCAATCGGCAAGGCGAAGGGTGAATTAACCGTTTCGGTGCTGGATTTACCCGAGCGGTTAGAGACTGTTCCCCGGTCTGTGGCAAAGGATGAGGCATTTACCGTTTACGGTATAGATGCAAGGGGAAATAAAGCTGAAATTCCGCTTGCAGACTGTCGTGTAAAGGAAAGAGACGGGTATAAGTATCTGTCCTTCGGCGGTGCGGAGGGGGCTGTGTACATGCAACCCGAAAATACGGACACCTTTGAAGAGAAAAACGGGTCTGCATCGGTGTATCCTGCAGGTACTACCGCTTCGTATGCGTTAACGGATGAGGATGCGGTGAGCGGAACAAAAAGCGGTAAGCTTTCGTTCAGTTTTAAGAAAAACAGCGATACCCAGGCAGCGTACCTGATGTTTTCCAAAGCAAAATCCGTGCCCGACAAGGCAACGCACATGGGTGTGTTTGTATATGCACCTTATGAGAATTACCAATGGCTTCGGGTGCTTGGCAAGGATAAAAACGGCGAAACGGTACGGCTGACCTTAAAGGACAGCATGGAATTTTCAGGTTGGAAATATCTGACGGTGGAAGTGCCTGCGGATTTAGAGAGTGTAACCGGGCTTTATGTGGTGCAAAACGGTAAAGCGGTTGCGGCAGACAGTTATATCTTGCTGGATGATTTTTCCTTTACCGATCAGGCGTACAACCTGCCCATGCACAGCACGGGGATTGCTGAGCAGTCTGCAGATGGGGGCTTTAAGGTAAACGTGACCAACGAGGCTTTAGCACGGGATACGTTGTATGCGGGACTGTATGATGCGGTGCTGAAGAAAACTCTGGAAAACAGTGAAGCAGAACTTCACATTGCCCTCGGTAAAACGGTGGGCAAAGAAAAAACAACCGATACCTTTTATGCGTTTACCGAGGACAACACGGCAGGGCTGGTGCTTGCGGTGAACAAGAGCGGAATCTCGGGCGCAGACAACGGGCAATGGGCAAAAATCAGAGAGTATGCTACGCATTATGAAAATCTAATGCTGTTTATGCCCACTGCGGTAGAGTCGTTGCCGAACCGTCAGGATGAGGTGCTTTTGGGCATACTGCAAGAATCGGGCTGTAAAAATGTGTATATTTTCTATCCCGGCATGATGAACGGCATTACCCTTAAAGACGGCGTGCATTATGTGACGGTGAGTGGATTAAAATATACCTCGGGGTCTGTCCTTTTAGACCAGATGCAATATGAAAAATATGCGGAAGTGACAATAAAAAACGGAAAGGTATATATCCGTTTCCGCAAGGTTTATGAACAGGAGTAGAAAATGCTTGATTTAGATAAAATGCAGGAAAACTTAGGATACTATACATGGGGTGTTTCCAAAACGCCCCATGGCGGGTTGCCTTATGCCATATCGCTGGTGTTTAAGCTTTCGGATTATGTGGTAGAAAATATAACAGATGGTCCGACCTATGCGTATTTTCACCATTACCGCACTGTAAACAGCGCCATTGACCGGGCGATTTATGCAATCGGTGTGGAGATTGAAAGGGCAGGCTACAAATATCTGCCTATTGCCGCCTCTCAGACGGTGGGTGGTCATACCTCCATGCGCGGACTGTTTTCACATAAAATTGCTGCAAGCCGTGCAGGACTTGGGGTGATTGGCAGAAATGCGCTGTTTATTGCAAACGGTGTGGGTCCCCGGGTGCGGTTGGGTACACTGTTTACCGATATGCCCTTTGAAAACGCCAAGGAAGAACAGGCAAAGGGCTGTGCAGGGTGTGGGCTTTGTGCATCACTTTGTCCGGCAGGTGCGATTTATAACGAGGATTTTGACCCCGAGCATCCCGAAAAAGACTTGCTAAACCGCATGGCTTGCTCGGATTACATGAAAAAGGCGTATCAGCACATCGGCAGAGGCTCGGTGTGCGGAATCTGCATGGCAAACTGTCCGCAAAAGTAAGTTTTTACATATTTTTACTACATTTTTCACAGAATTTGCATAATTACATGCTATATTTAAGAAAAAGGAGTTGATGGGATGTATACGGTTCTGGTTGTGGACGATGAAGAAAGAATTCGTGATATTATCCGCGAATATTTGGAATTTGAGGGGTTTGTGTGCTTAGAGGCAGGGGACGGAATCGGTGCAATCAACACGGTGAAAGAAAAAAATCCCGATCTGGTTGTGCTGGATATTATGATGCCCAAGGTGGACGGATTCACCGCTTTAAGGGAAATCCGCAAATTTTCTCAGGTGCCCGTGATTATGCTTTCGGCACGGGGCGAGGAATATGATAAGCTGTTTGGATTTGAAATGGGTGTGGATGACTATATCACAAAGCCGTTCAGTCCAAAAGAAGTGGTGGCACGCATTAAGGCGATTTTAAAGCGAAGCGGTTCGGCAGAAAAACCGAAAAGCGGTATCATTACCCTTTTGGGCGTTGAAATTGATGAAAACAGCCGTAAGGTGAAGGTGGACGGTGTTGAGGCGTCCCTTACGCCGAAGGAGTTTGACATTTTGCTGTATATGGCAAAAAACGAAGGAATTGTGCTGTCCAGAGAAAAGATTTTAGAGAAAATCTGGGGTTATGAATTTTTTGGTGAGGACCGTACGGTGGATACCCATATCAAGATGCTGAGAAACAGTTTGGGACCGTATCGGAATCTGATTAAAACCGTATGGAGTATCGGGTACAAGCTGGAGGTTTCGGATGCAGAAAATCAGGAATAAAATTTTCTTTTACACCCTTTTGCTGGTCATTGCCATTTTGCTGATTATGTACCTGGTTCAGGTTCCTTTTCTGGAAGCACTGTATCAGCACAACAAGGCAAAGGATGTTCGGGATATTCAGGTAGAGATGGTGCAGAAATTCAACGAGATGGATATTGAGTCTGCATACAGTGCCATCTGGGAGATTGCCAAGGAAAACGAGCTGTATGTGGCAATTTTTGATGAAAACCGCAGAGAAGTGATGTCTCCCTTTCATTTCATGCAATGGGATGAGCATAATTTCAGATTCAACCCGTCCATGATGGAAAACTACCATAAAATACTGCATCAGGCGGTAAACAGTATTGAGCTGACGGGCAGAGGCACTTATGTGCATTACAGTGAGGACGGCAAGGAGCTGGTTATGGTCAGCCGGATTCGGGCTTCGGACGGTATTTTCTATATTCTGACCCGTTCGCCACTGGTGCCGGTGAAAGCAACCACCGATATTTTAAAGCAGAATTTCCTGTGGGTGTTACTGATTTCATTTGCCTTTGCGTGTATTGTGGCATTTGTGCTGGCACAGCATATCTCAAGACCGGTACACGACCTGTCCAAAGGGGCAAAGGCGGTTGCGGCAGGTGACTTAACGTACCGTGTGCCTGAACGAAGAGGAAAGTCTGAAATTGCACAGCTGATACGGGATTTTAACCGTATGACCGAGGAGCTTTCCAAAGTGGATAGCTTACGGAAAGACCTGGTGGCAAACGTATCGCATGAGCTTCGGACACCGCTGACCATGATTAAAGGGTATGCGGAAACGGTGCGGGATCTGACCGGGGACAATCCGGAAAAGAGAAACAAACAGTTAGATATTATTGTGGAGGAAAGTGACCGTTTAACCGAGCTGATTTCGGATTTGCTGGATTTGTCGCGTATGCAGAACGGGCATGTGGAATTTAAAACCGAGCAGATTGATTTTTCCAGAACGGTGCGCACCATTGCGGAGCGGTATGAATGCTTTAAGGATCAGGGGTATCGCATTGATGTATCGGTGGCGGACAATGTGTTTATTACAGGCGATGAGAATCGTTTAGAGCAGGTGGTATACAATCTGATGGATAACGCCATCAACCACAGCGGAGAGGCACAGCATGTGGCGGTCATCTTAACCGGCGGAGAAAAACCGCGGTTTTCGGTTATCAATTCGGGTGCGCCCATCTCGGAAGAGGATATCCAATATATCTGGGACCGTTTTTATCATGCGGATCAATCGGGTAAGCGGCGTGTGACCGGAACGGGAATCGGACTTTCGCTGGTTCGGGAGATTTTAGTGCATCACGATTTCCTGTACGGTGTAAACAGTGCACCGGGCAGGACAGAATTCTGGTTTGAGCCACGAAGATAACAGGGATAAAAGCAATCTGTATTGTGCAGGTTGCTTTTTTGTATTTTTATAAAAAAACTGTTGAATTTTTTGCAGAATTATGTTAAACTTAAAATAAGATACTCGAAGGAGAGAAGATTATGGAAAATAAAACAGCAATTGTGCAAAAAGAAATGATGCTTGCACTCAAAAATAAAGATACGAAAAGAAAGGATACCTTGTCGGTACTGCTTTCAGCTTTAAAGGGTAAGGCAAAGGATAAACGTGCCGATCTGACCGAAGCGGAAGAAAACGAGGTTATCTTAAAGGAAATCAAGCAGACCACCGAAACCATGGAAAGCGCACCCAAAGACAGAACCGATATTATCGAAGAATGTAAGGCGAGAATTGCAGTGCTTTTGGAATTTGCACCCAAACAGATGTCTGAAGCGGAAATCCGCGAAACGGTTGAAGCAGTTTTAGCGGAACTTGGGATTGAAAAGCCTGCAGCGAAGGACAAGGGCATTATAATGAAGAATCTCATGCCGAAGGTTAGCGGTAAAGCAGACGGCGGTATGGTAAACAAAATTGTAAGCAGTTTTCTGGCATAAGGAGATTTTTATGAAATTACTGGAAGAGAAAATCCGCACACTCGGCAAGGTCATCGGGGATGACATTGTAAAGGTGGACATGTTCTTAAACCATCAGGTTGATCCATGTTTGATGCAAGAGATGGGCAAGGAATTCAAACGGTTGTTCGGACATCTTGAAATCACAAAGGTACTGACGCTAGAGGTTTCGGGTATCGCACCTTCGGTGTTTGCGGCACTGGAGCTTGGTGTTCCGCTGGTGTTTGCCAAAAAGACCGAGGGCAGAAATATGGCAGATGATGTGTATTCTGCAGATGTTTTCTCTTTTACCAAAAACAAAACCTATACCGTTCGTGTAGCAAAGGAATATCTTACCGCGCAGGATAAGGTGCTGATTATTGATGATTTTCTGGCAAACGGCAAGGCAATGCTTGGCATGCTGTCGCTGGTAGAGCAGGCAGGTGCGAAACCCCAGGGCATTGGTGTTGTCATTGAAAAGGGATTCCAAAAGGGAGGCGCTATGCTTCGGGAATCCGGCATTCCTGTTCAGTCCTTGGCAATCGTAGAGTCCATTGAGAACGGAGAAATTCGTTTTCGGGAATCCGATTGTTAAAATAAAATTATGGAGGGAAACAAAATGAAAACATTCAAGAAAGTGCTTGCACTTGTGCTTGTTGCTATGCTGGCAATCGGCTTATGTGCATGCGGCGGAAACGAAGAAGGCGGCGCAGCAGGCGAAAAGGCAGCGCTCAAAATCGGTGTTATCCACATCGGTGACCCGGCTGACGGTTCCGGCTACAGCTACACCCATGACCTGGGTATTCAGGGCATGCAGAAGAATTTGGGCTTAAGCGACGACCAGATCGTTCGTAAGCTTAACATCGCGGATAACGATCCCGCTGCTACCCAGACAGCTATCGAAGCTTGTATCGCTGAAGGCTGTAACTTAATCTTCGGTACCTCTTACGGTTACATGGATACCATGGAAGCTTTAGCTTCTCAGTATCCGGATGTATACTTCTCGCACGGTACCGGTTACAAGAGCAATGATGTAAACTTCAACAACTACTTCGGCAGAATTTACCAGGCTAGATACTTAGCAGGTATCGCTGCAGGTCTTAAGACCGAAACCAACAAGGTTGGTTATGTTGCAGCATACGGCACAGAACTGGCTGAAACCTGCTCCGGTATCAATGCATTTGCATTGGGCGTACAGGCTGTAAACCCTGAAGCTGTTGTATATGTTAAAACCTTAAATTCCTGGTTCGATCCTGCAAACGAAACTGCTTATGCAGATGCTTTGATTGACATGGATTGCGACGTTATCGCACAGCACTGTGATACTGCGAACCCGCAGATTGCTGCACAGAACAAGGGCGTATTCGGCTGCGGTTACAACTCTGATATGACTGCAGAAGCTCCCAAAGCACATCTTACCGCTCCGATCTGGAACTGGGATGTATACTACACCACCGCTGCACAGGCTGTTCTCGATGGCAAATGGGCTGAATTGGGCAACTACTACGGCGGTTTGCAGGAAGGCTTTGTAGACGTATCTCCTCTGTCTGAAAACTGCGCAGAAGGCACACAGGAAATTATCGATCAGGTTAAGGCTTTGATCGTAAGCGGCGAGTGGGATGTATTCTCCGGCGTGAAACTGAGTGTTGAAGATGGCGCAATCGTAATGACCGATGCAGATATCCTGGACAACGCAGGCAACGTAGTAATCGCAAAGGGTGCTCCGCTTGTTGAAAACGGTGTAATTCAGGGCTCTATGAACTACTTCGTAGAAGGCGTAGAATTGAAATAATTCTTAAAAAATCTTAAAATCGGATTATGGAGTGTTTGCTAAAAAACACTCCATAATCTTTCATTTCAACGAGAAAGGATGATATTGTGACAAGCGCAATTGAACTATCCGGTATCACCAAGACCTTCGGGTCAGTTATTGCCAATAAAGATATTGAGTTTTCCGCAAAGCATGGCGAAATTCTCGCACTTTTGGGGGAAAACGGTTCGGGTAAAACCACATTGATGAATATTTTGTCCGGTATTTACAAGCCGGACTGCGGGGATATTTATGTAAACGGGGAAAAGGTTGTCATTCAGTCTCCCGAGGACGCAAAAAGACTGGGCATCGGTATGGTGCATCAGCATTTTAAGCTGGTGGAAAACTTTACTGCCGCAGATAACATCTGGGTAGGCTCCGATGCGGACAACGGGCTGTTCTTAAAAAAGGAACGCTATGAAAAAATCCGGGAATTCAGCCACAAGTTCGGCTTTGAGATTGACCCGTATAAAAAAATATGCGATATGTCGGTCAGCGAAAAGCAAACGGTTGAAATCCTGAAGATTTTATATTACGGTGCGAAAATTCTTATTTTAGACGAACCCACCGCTGTACTGACACCCCAGGAAATCGAAAAGCTGTTCGATGTATTCCGGGCAATGCGCGACAACGGTTGTTCGGTTATTATAATTACTCATAAATTAAATGAAGTTTTAGAACTGAGTGACCGCGTAACCATTCTACGGAGCGGGAGAAGTGTTGCTACGGTCAATACGGCAGAAACAAACGAAAAAGAACTGACCGAGCTGATGGTGGGTCGTCCTGTTGACCTTTCCATTGACCGTCCTGTCAACGATTTTACCGAGGTGCTTTTAAATGTACACCATCTGACGGTGGAAAACGCAGAGGGTGTGGAAGCACTTAAAGACATTTCCTTTGACTTAAAGAGCGGTGAAATTTTGGGTGTTGCAGGTATTGCAGGCAGCGGTCAGAGTGAGCTTTGTGAATCTATAACGGGGCTGCATCCCATCAAAAAGGGTGCGATTCTGTATAAAAAAGAGAATATCAGCGGTAAAGAGCCGAGAGAAATTATTGATTTGGGTATCAGTATGAGCTTTATCCCCGAGGACCGTTTAGGCATGGGTCTTGCGGCATCTTTGGATATGGTAGATAACATGATGCTCAAAACCTACAGAAAAGGAAATTCTCCGTTTGTAGACAGAAAGAGTGCGGCGGCTTTAGCTGAAAAGCTGATTGAGGATCTGGACATTGTAACGCCCGGTATTCATACACCCGTTCGCCGTTTGTCGGGCGGTAACGTACAAAAGGTTCTTTTGGGCAGAGAAATTGATGCAAGCCCGAACGTGCTGATTACCGCATATCCGGTGCGAGGACTGGACATCAACTCTTCCTATACCATTTACGATTTGCTGAATGCCCAGAAGCAAAAAGGTGTCGGTGTGTTGTTTATCGGCGAAGACTTAGACGTAATGCTTAAGCTTTGCGACCGCATTATGGTGCTGTGTCACGGTGAAATCACCGGAATTGTGGATGCAAAGGATGTAACCAAGGAAGAGCTTGGTCTGATGATGACCGGGGCGCATAATTTGGGTGAGGTGCGCAAGCAGGAGGTAAGAGAAGCCAAAACGGTTGAACTTCCCGAAATGCAGATGCCCGAAACCAAACAGGTTAAAGTGAAAAAAGAACCTCTTTTCCGAATGGTAAAGCGCGACGAGCTGCCCTGGTGGAAAAATGCGCTGATGTATCTTTTTGCAATTTTCCTGGCACTTTGTGCAGGCGGTGTTTTTGTGGCATGTACCGGTGTAAATCCGCTTAATTATTTTATAACGGTAGTCAGCGGATGCTTTAATAATCCCATTTACTTAAAGGGCTATTTGAATCTGATTCCGCCCCTTCTGATTACCTCTTTGGGTATTGCGCTGGCATTTAAGATGCGGTTTTGGAATATCGGCGGTAACGGTCAGTTTATCATGGGTGCCATTTGTGCAACCTGGGTGGGGCATCTTGCGGCAAACAATCTGGCACAGCCCCTTACCCTTTTGCTGATGCTGGCGGCAGGTATCCTGGGCGCAGGGATTTATGCGTTTATTCCTGCATTTTTTAAGGTGAAATTCAATACAAACGAAACCTTATTTACTTTAATGCTCAACTATGTTGCCATTTATGTGCTGGCATACCTGAAAAACACCATGTTCTTCCGTAAGGTGTCCGAAACCGGTCAGGTTTTCCGTCCCGATTTTAAGGCACTGGCGGAAAACGCACACATGTTCAACAGCAATTTTGGCGGCATGGTGATTGATGTTACCATTTTCATTGCTTTGATTCTTACAGTTTTACTGTTCTTCTATTTCCGTAAGACCAAGCAGGGATATGAGATTTCGGTTGTGGGTGACAGCCCGGCAACCGCGCGCTACGGCGGTATGAACGTAAAGAAAATTACCTTCAGAACCATTTTCTTAAGCGGTGCGCTGATTGGTGCGGCAGGTATGTTTCAGGTTGCGGGACTTGCAACCACCCACACATTAAGCGAAGGTATTGCAAACAATGTGGGCTTTACCGGCATTACGGTAGCATGGCTTGCAAAGCTGAATCCTTTTGGTATTCTGATCGCCACAGCCCTTTTGTGTATGTTGGAAAAGGGATGTGCAGTGGCAGAAAGCACCTATCAGATTTCTTCGGCAGCATCTTCTATTTTGCAGGGTATTATTCTGTTTACGGTGCTGGCGGCAGACTTCTTTACCAGATATAAAATTGTAGGCGGTACCAAGGGAGGTGAGCAGAAATGATGGTTTTAATCAATTTCATTTTCAATTCCGTTCGTGCGGGCACACCGCTTCTGCTCGGTACCACAGGCGAAATCGTAACCGAAAAATCAGGCAGCTTAAACCTTGGTGTTGAGGGTATGATGGCAATGGGTGCGGTGTTTGGCTATTACTTTGCGTGTATCACCAACAATGTATTGATTGGTCTCCTGGCAGGCTTTCTGGCAGGGGCGTTGGGCGGTCTGATATTTGCATTTCTTACCGTTTCCATGCAGGCAAATCAGAATGTAAGCGGTTTGGCACTGACCACTTTTGGCTCGGGTGTGTATCTGTTTGTGGGACGTGCGTTGGTTGCGGAGGAAAAATTCCCTGCGTTGACCGACTCGCCTGCAATCTTAGCATTTAAGACGGACAGCGGTATTCCGTTCCTTAGAGACATTCCGTATCTTGGAAAGCTTCTGTTCTCGTACAACATGTTTGTGTATATTGCTATCGCCATTGCAGTTTTGCTTTGGATTTACATTATGCGCACCAAGAAAGGGCTTAAAATGCGTGCAGTGGGTGAAAATCCTGCTTCGGCAGATGCCTGTGGTGTAAGGGTAAACCTTTATAAATATCTCCATATTATTTTGGGCGCAGGTGTTTGCGGTCTGGGCGGTTTATATATGGCGCTTGTGACCAACGGCGGAGCCTGGAACGAAAACTGGATTAACGGCTTTGGCTGGATTTCGGTGGCTTTGGTTATTTTTGCAAACTGGAGTCCGACCCGTGCCATTTTCGGTTCGTTTTTCTTCGGTATGCTGAACGCGTTGCAGGCATGGAAAGGCAATCTTGCGGATGCATTCCCAAGCCTGCTTGGCTGGTTGGGTAAAATTCCGAATGAATTTTATCAGATGTTGCCGTTCCTGATTACTGCATTGATTCTGGTTATTACCTCTATGGGTAAAAAGAAGAATGCAGAGCCGAAAGCAATAGGTATCAACTATTTCCGTGAAGAAAGATAAAACAAAAGCAATCTGCATACTGCAGATTGCTTTTGTTAAGATTTCTATTTACAAACGCAAAAATGTATTGTATAATTAAAATAGATTAACATTTTTTGGAGGTATACTTATGAAAAAATTTTTTAATGAATTTAAGGCATTTGCATTAAAGGGCAACATGCTGGACCTGGCAATTGGTGTTGTAATCGGCGGTGCGTTTACAGGGATTATAAACTCTATTGTCAATGACATTATTATGCCGATTGTAGGTCTTCTTTGCGGTGGCTTGAATTTTTCGTTTCTTGCATACCGTGTGCCGTTCGGCAAAGGCGAAACGATTATTGCATACGGCAACCTGATTCAGGTGTTTGTAAACTTTGTGATTGTGGCACTCTGCCTGTTTTTGGTGGTAAAAGCTATGAATCGCTTTAAGAAAAAAGAAGAAGAAAAACCTGCGGCAAAGCCTGCTGACGTAGAGCTTCTGGAAGAAATCCGCGATATCTTAAAAGAAAAGAAGTAATAAGTTTTTTAGATTTGAGGGATGAAAAATGAAAAAGCTAACAGCTTATTTGTTGGTGCTTGCCATGCTTTTAAGTCTGCTACCCGTAACGGGCGTTCTGGCAGCAACAGACGAAACCAATTTTGATCCGGTAAAGCTCACCATAACAGGTGCAGGCTCAACCGGTACAGGCAAAAAACGTTTGGTGGCAGATGCAAGTGTTTTGCCTTTTACGGTAACCCGTGCAGGACAGCTTGCAGGCTGTCTGTTGAACGGTACCATTACCTATAGCGGTTCTAAAGGGTATTCTGCGTCCATTCCGTTTGTGGATGTGCCGCTGGCATCTTCTCCGGTGCGTAACGATACCAGTAAAATCAATCTGGACTTTGCGGTGCCCGAGGGCTATACCATAGAAATGGATAACCCCGAGCATCTGGCAGGCAAATATACCTACGATTTAACCCTTTCACCGGCCCCGGCGCAAGAGGAATACAATGTGTATAACTTCGAGCCTTTTAAAATCCGTTTTGTGACCCGTGGTGCAAGCGGTCTAGGCAAGAGAATTGTCATTCAGAACGATTTTCCCTTTGCAATCACCGAGGCAAACACCTTGCAGGGCTGTTTGTTAAACGGTACGGTAACGTATACAGGTCCCGATGACTATTCGCCGTCTGTTCCCTTTGTGGATGTGGTGGTTGGAGCACAGCCTTTGCGTACCGACGGCAATATTTCTCTGGATTTTGCGGTGCCCGAGGGGTACACCATTAAAGGCGAAAATGACCAGGCGGAATACTATACCTGGGATTTAACCATTTCACCTAAGCCTCTTCCGCAAACCGATATTCCGGAAGAGGGAAACACTTTCTTTGTGTTGCCTAAGCATTTCAGAAACAATTTAGGTACATGGGAAGAAACAACAGATGGATCGTATTCGGTTTTGTATGCCGGAACAAGTGCAAATAAAACCGATGCATTTACCGGTATTAAAATTCCGGCTACGGCAACTTATAATATCTATAGCTTAGTCAAAGACTTTTCTACACAGGCGCCCGGTACCCGTTATGCAAAAATTTCGGTAAACGGTACAACGCTTACCGATGCAGGTAAGCACGGCACAGACGGCTATAAATGGGAAAAGATTGGACAGATGAGTCTTGAAAAAGATGCTGTGGCAGAGATCAGAATGCTCGGTACATCTGCAAGCTATGCCAGAATGGCGGCGCTGATGTTTACCACCGAGGACGATTATATTCCTGCAGACGACAAGCTTTTTGCAGACTTGGAATTTGGCGCGGCAGAAACCGCAAGACTCGGTCTTTCTACAAGCGGTACGCATCTTTATATTCCGTACAGTGCGTTTACAAGCGATTTAGGTGACTGGACTGTGGAAAACAATGCGTATTTGTTTGGCAGTAATGATAATACACTTAATAAGCCTGCAACCGCACTCATTGAAATCCCTGCAGACGGAACGTATTATGTTTGGGGCTATGCGAAAGACTTTACCTCCAACAACCAAGGCTCACGCCATGCAAAAATCGGTATCAACGGCAAAGAGCTTGCAAATAAAATCGGTCAGCACGGCGCGACCGAGGATACAGGTTCTAGCGGTTCATTCGGCTGGACCCTTGCGGGTAAAGTGAAATTAAAGCAGGGCAAGGTAACCGTTTCACTACATAATACAAGCTTTAATTTTGCGCGTGTAAAAGCGGTACTCATGACCACCGACGAAGCATTTTCCGGCTTTCAGCAGGAAACAACCGGTAATGCGTTAGATTTTACTGTGTCGCCCATTGACGATATTATTGATGTATCCTGCCTTTCTTCTTACGGCAACAAGATAGACTTTACATTGCGCAACAGAACCGCAAACGCACTTGCGGCAAACACCAAGGTGATTACCACTTTATATACCGCAGACGGTGTGCTGGCAGACGTAAATGTTAAAACCTTAACAAATGGACTTGGGGCATACAAAAGCTCTGAGGTGTTCAATCTGATTATGTCGCCCACCAGCGAATGGGCAACCGGTAAGGTTATGATCTGGGATTCTCTGGAAAAATTCAATCCGCTGGAAACCGAAACCACCTTCACCTTTACACCCGAGGACTATGCAAATCCTGATGAGGATGCAGGTGCAGACTTCGGCACGGTAACAAGCTATATGTTAGACTATGTGCCGGTAAAAGATGTGTATAAGGACGAATACTACAACCGCGACGGCTTAAACAACACCCTCTTGAAACTGCAGAAGGGTGAAGATGTGACCATTGCCTACTTAGGCGGTAGTATCACGCAACAAAACACCTGGAGAACCTATACCACAAAGTGGTTTGAAGAAAACTATGAGGGTAATATAACCGAAGTGAATATCGGTATTGCAGGCACAGGTGCAAACCTTGCGGTATGCCGAATCGATCAGGATATTTTAGTCCATAATCCCGACCTCGTATTTATTGAATATGCAGTAAACGGCGGTGAGGCAAAAGACATGGAAGGCATGGTGCGTAAGGTTTGGGAGCATGACCCAACCACAGATATCTGCTTTGTATACACCACCATAACCTCCAATTACTCTACCTATGCGGCAGGCGATATTCACAATTATGCAAAAGTTTTTGAGGGCGTTGCTGAATACTATGGCGTTCCGTCGGTATTCTTTGGTAAACAGGCATTTGACTTGTATGATCAGGGCAAATTAACTCTGTCTGCCAAAACACAGGAGGAAGGTAAAATCCTTTATACTACAGACGGCGTACATCCCACTACCGACGGTGGCTGGCTGGCGGCAGGTGCCATTGCCCGTTCGGTTGTGAACATGGAAAAGACCTTTGATAAGGAAACCTATACCGAAACCAATCACACCATGCCCGAAACCTATTATGATGCTTTCCCTTGGGTGGATGCAAGCTACAGCATGGATTGGGATAAGATGAAGTTTGAGGGTACCTGGATGGATTGCTCGCTGGATGAAAGCAACAACTTTAAGAATTTCCCGTATTCGGGCGGTTATCTTTCCGAGTTCAAGAAGATGTTCCCCAAACTGACAGGTACTAAGGTCGCAGAATCCTCTGTAACCGTAAAATTCAAGGGCACCGACATTGGTGTGTTTGAAGCAGGCGGTCAGTTCTCGGGTCAGCTTCGGGTGATTGTGGACGGCACAGAGCTTTCAAGTAAGCTCAAGCTCTATAACAACAATGACTCTAAGCTTCGTCATCAGTATTACTTCATTGATACCTTGCCCTATGGCGAGCATACCGTAACCTTTATTTTGGATTCTACAATGCCCGATAAATCCTATCTGCAGGGTCAACACCCCAACGATACGCTCTATGAACGCAATGAATTCTATTTGGGCAGAATTTTAGTGAACGGTGAAATCTTAGATATAAACGAATAATAAAAAAGCATTCCCGTATGAGGTGTACTTGTTAAGGACAGCAATTTGAAAAGGCAGAAACGAAATCAATCGTTTCTGCCTTTTATTGTAGGGACGATTCACGAATCGCCCGTTTTATAAGGTCTTAGGATTATCCTAAATATTGGGGAAGATGCCATACATCTTCCCTGCTTGTTACAGTGCCGGACAAGATTCTTATTGAAAAACTTAATAAATTTCACCAAAACTATTGATAAAACATAAAAATCGTAGTATAATAATAAATGCGAAACCAATTTAATATGTTATACAGTGTTGAGGTATATTTTCTTTTGGGATAATATACTTATCTTTGCATATGCTGATATTTGAATTTGATAAAAATGCAAATTCCATTTATCAGTGTATGTGTATATCTCATGCTGTATAAATTGGTTTCGCGACTATCGGAGTTTGCGTTTTTTATGCGTCTGCTTCGGTAGGCGCATTTTTTAATTTGTAAATAAATACGACAAACTTTGGGGTGCAGTTTTCGTTCTGCCAATTAAAAGTTGCGCAAAAATATAAACATAGAAAGGAAACATTATGAAAAGAAAAATTTCTTTAATCTTAACATTAGTTTTGATGTTATCAACGTTTTTAAGTACAGTAACTTTTGCAGCTAATGAACAAAAATCAAATAGTATTGATTATAGCGGTTATACCACAGTTTATTTAACAGGAACAAAAACTGCATATTTGACTGTATACGCCTATAATGGCTATGGGAATAAAGTTACCAGAAACAACTCTATTGTGGTTACACTGAAAGATACAAATGGTAAAACTATTTCACAGTTCAATTCAAAAAACAATTCCAAAATCAAGTTAGGCAATGACCATAATGTGTACAGAGTTTATATAGCCGGAAGTCAGTTTAACTGGAGTGAATACAAATTTCGAAAAGTAACAAAATGGACACTGAAAACTGATTCGAACTGTACATTTGACTATGGTTATTCCTATCAGAAGAAACTTGACGATGCAAAAAAAGCGAATGAACCATTCCCTTATCCAGGTAGGACATATTATATCACTCCTAAGCACGCACAAAATTCAGTTATAGATACTAATGGGGGCAATAGTTCAAAATCTGAAGGTTCAAATATAGTTTTATGGAATTATGGTGGTGGCAACTATAAAAGCAGGATGTTCAAATTTGTTTCTGTTGGTAGCGGTTGGTATAAAATAGTAAACGAAAACAACGGTTTAGTGTTGGATGTGAATTGTTCTAATAAAAATGTAGCTCTATACAAATATCATGGTGGAGCAAATCAATTATGGAAACTCGAAGATGCCGGAGGTGGATATTATTACATACGTACAAAAGTTACAGATAGAAACAAAACTGCTTATTATCTCGATGTTCATGGTGCATACACTTCAAACGGAACCAATATTGAAGTCTGCGATTTAAACAGAGGAAATAATCAAAAATTCAAACTTGAGGTAGCAATAGTAACATCTCGTTCTTAATTACCACTAATTTTTAAATTTGGCACCCCAAATGAATTGAATGAGATTAGATAAGGAAACTATTACAAGAAAGAAACAGGCAAGTCAATGGTAAATGCACAGATGTGCTCACCCTTGACGAACCTGTTCTTTTTGTATTATGTCAGTTAAGGAAGTTAAGTCAAAAAACGAACTTAAATGTCCTTATTCAAAAGTGTTGATGTTTAATATTTACTGTCCTTAAGGACACTCGGCATACGGGAATGCTTTTTTTGTAAAGAATTATTTGAATCTGTATTCTGTAGTAGTGTCGTATTTTTCGCCTTCTTTTAAGATGGGACTTTTGAAGAAGGGAATGTTGATGGCGTTGGGTACATCCTGGGTTTCTAAGCAGAAGCCGTGGTGCAGACCGTAGGTTACGCCGTCCTTGCAGGTGCGGTCGTCTTTTAAGAAGTTTGCGGTGTACAGCTGAACTGCCGGGGCATCGGTGTACATTTCCATGGTGATGCCGGTTTTATCGCCCTTGGCAACCGCGCCTAAGCGATAGCCCTTGCCGTCAATCATAAAGTTATGGTCGAAGCCGTTAAACATGGTTGCCTGCGGATAATCCGAGGAGAAGCCGTCTTTAAAGGTTTTGGGCAAACGCATATCGAAGGGGGTGCCGTCTACCTTTAAAATCTCGCCGTAGGGCATGCATTCTTCGGTGTTGGGTGTGAAGAAGCTGCAAACCATCTGAATGGTCTGGCTGTCAATGGCACCGCTGTCATGACCGTTTAAGTTAAAATAGGAATGATTGGTTAAATTCATAATGGTGTCCTGATCGCAAACACCCTCGTAATGGAGCTTGATGGCATTTTCACGGGTTAAGGTGTAGGTGATTTTCACATCCGCGTTACCCGGGAAGCCTTCCTCGCCGTCGGGGGAGAGATAGGACAGAACAACAGCAGGCGCTTCGCCGTCTATTGCCTCGGCATCCCATACCTTTTTGTTAAAACCGATTTTGCCACCGTGCAGATTATTGCCGTTGTTGTTGGCAAAAAGCGTGTAGGTTTTGCCGTTTAAATCAAACTTTGCGTCTTTGATGCGGTTGGAGTTTCTGCCGATTGCAGCACCTAAGCAACCGTCATTTTCTAAGTATTCTTCTAAGGTTTCTCTGCCTAAAACTACGTCCACGCCATTAAACTCTAAGTTGCGGATAATACCGCCATAGGTTATAACAGTTGCCTTTAAGCCTCTGCCGTTGTCTAAGGTGTAGGCAAAAACGTCCTGACCTTCTAAATTGCCGAAAAGCTGTTTTTGAATCATAATGCACGCCTCATTTCTTATAAATGATATAAATTGTTGCTCTGGTAGCGGGGTTCGCAGGTTAAGTTTACTTTCAGCTTTCTGAAAATAGAATCGTCTGCTTCCGAAAGAATAACCGACGAATGTGCTTCACAACCGTTTAAGTGCGGAAGCATGGAAAGCGCTTGTGCCGCAATGGGGTTGTTTGCCGCGCTGACAGACAAAGCAATTAAAATTTCATCAATGTGCAGTCTCGGGTTTTTACTGCCGAGATAGGTGGTTTTTAAATCCTGCACAGGCTCAATCAGATAAGAGGGAATCAATTCCGTTTCATCCGGAATGCCTGCTAAGTATTTTAAGCTGTTCAGTACCACCGCCGCGGAACAGCCCAAAAGGTCTTTGGTTTTGCCGGTGATGATTTTGCCGTCGGACAGCTGAATTGCCGCCGCCGGGGTGCCGGTTTCTTCTTCGACTCTTAAAGCCGCTTCTGCCACCTTGCGGTCGGCTAAAGTGATGCCGGCATTTTTCATAATCAGCTCGATTTTACTTGCCTCTTCGGATGGCTCTCCGCTACGCTTTGCATCGCAAAGGGCGCTGTAGTACCGTCTTAAAATTTCCTGCTTGGAGGCATCGCACACACAGTCGTTGTCCATGATGCAGTGGCCAACCATATTTACACCCATATCTGTGGGGGATTTGTAAGGCGAGGTGCCGTAAATCTGTTCAAAAATGGCATTAAGTACCGGGAAAACCTCCACGTCACGGTTATAGTTTACCGTAACCTCTCCGTAGGCTTCAAAATGATACGGGTCAATCATGTTTACGTCATTTAAATCGGCGGTTGCCGCTTCATAGGCTAAGTTTACGGGATGCTTTAACGGAATGTTCCAGATGGGGAAGGTTTCAAATTTTGCATAACCTGCATTAATGCCTTTTTTATGCTCCTGATACAGCTGAGAAAGACAAGCTGCCATTTTTCCGCTGCCCGGACCCGGGGCGGTGAGCACCACCAGCGAACGGGTGGTTTCGATATATTCGTTTCTGCCATAGCCCTCATCACTTACAATATAAGGAATATCGGAGGGATAGCCGGGAATGCGATAGTGAATGAACACGGGAATGCCGTTTCCGGTCAGGCGGTTTTTCAAGGCGTTTGCGGCCTTTTCCCCGTCATACTGGGTGATAACTACACTGCCTACATACAAGCCCACACTGCGGAACAGGTCAATTAAACGCAAAACCTCTAAATCGTAGGTGATGCCAAGGTCTCGTCTTTGCTTGTTTGCGGCAAGGGAAGGAGCGGAAACCGCGATCACAATTTCTGCCTGGTCCTTGAGCTCTAAAAGCATTTTAAGCTTGCTGTCGGGGGCGAAGCCCGGAAGTACACGGGAGGCATGGTGGTCGTCAAAAAGCTTACCGCCGAATTCCATGTACAGCTTACCGCCGAATTCAGAAATTCGCTTTCTGATTTGCTCCGATTGTATTTTGATGTATTTTTCATTATCAAAGCCTAATTTTTGCATACCGTCCTCCTGGAATTTCAAAATATCCTACAATAAAAAATTATACCATTTTTTGAAAGCTTTTTCAACACTTTTTCTAAAAATTATATTTTTTTCTTTTGAATTGCATAAGAACAGCTGCTCAAAAAACTGTCGGGTAAGAATTTTGAAACAAAAGCAGTCAGCTTTGCGGTGATGCCGGGCAAGCATATAAAGCTTTTTTTAAACATTTTCCGGACTCCGCAGCGAGCAACTTTTTCTGCGGTAAGGGGTTTTAGGGCAAAATGTACCCCTGCCACATCGTTGAAGCCGGTATCTACAGGTCCCGGGCAAAGACAGGTAACCGAAACACCGGAGCCTTTAATTTCCTTTGAAATGGCACGGCTTAAGCGCAAAACATAGCTTTTGGTGGCGTAGTAAGATGCCATCAAAGGTCCTGACATGAAGCCTGCAAGGGATGCGACGTTTAAAATATAACCCCTTTTCTGTGCCAGCATGCCGGGTAAGTACAGCTTTGTTAAGGTGTGCAACGCGGTGATGTTGGTGGCAATCATGAGCTGTTCTTTTTTAAGGTCTGTTTCTGCAAAAGGTCCGAATACGCCAAAGCCTGCATTGTTTACAAGAATATCGATTTGGGGATATTTTGCATAAAGTGCTTCTATGTTTTCCGGCTTGCTTAAATCGCAAACATAAATTTCACCGTCGTTTTTTAAAGAATGCAGAGTTTCTTCAAGTCCTTTTTCGTTTCTGCCGATGAGAATGGTGTAATAGCCCTTTTCACTTAAAATGCGGGCAATTTCGCGGCCGATGCCTGAGGAGGCACCGGTTATTAGTGCAGATTGCATAAAAATCACTCCTTTATGCTTTAAAGTGTACCATAAATCTTATATTTTTGCAAGTTTTTGTGTTTTTATAAAAAATCTTATTGACAAAACGTAAGATTTGGTTTAAAATGGTTATAGTAAATTTACAGGAGGTAATGAAAATGAAATTTACAAAAATTTTATGCTTAATGTTGGCACTTTTGATGCTGACAGTATCTTTCGCTGCTTGTGGCAGTGATGCAAACGAAAACGGTGCAGCTCCCGCCGGGGATGAAACTGCAGCGGATGCAGGTAAGCTCATTATGGCTACCAATGCCGCATTCCCGCCCTATGAATTCAAAGAAGGCGAAGAAATTGTGGGTATTGATGCTGAAATTGCTGCTGCCATTGCTGAAAATCTCGGTATGGAACTGGTTATTGAAGATATGGAATTTGATTCCATCATCACCGCTGTTACCAACGATAAGTCTTATGTTGGTATCGCAGGCTTAACCGTTACCGACGAACGTAAAAAAGAAGTTAACTTCTCTGACAGCTATGCAACCGGTGTTCAGGTTGTTATCGTTAAGGAAGGCTCCGATATCGTTGATCTGGACGGTTTGACCGGCAAAAAGATTGGTGTTCAGTTGGGTACTACCGGTGACATCTATGCTTCCGGCGACTACGGCGATGAAAACGTAATCCGTTACGGTAAAGGCGCTGACGCAATCATCGCATTGCAGGGCGGCGACGTGGATGCAGTTATCATCGATAACGAACCCGCTAAGAACTTTGTTGCAAACAACGAAGGCTTGACCATTCTCGAAACTGAATACGCAATTGAAGACTATGCAATTGCAATTAACAAGGATAACGCCGAATTGTTGGATAAAATCAACGGTGCTCTGGCTGAACTGACTGCTGACGGTACCATTGATGCAATCATCGAAAAATACATTCCGGTAGAATAATTCTAAATTGTAACAAATCAGATGTGCTGCAGGTCGTAAGGCTTGCAGCAATCTTTCTGTTCAGCTAAATGGAGGGAAAAACACTTCATGTCAAAAAAGAAAATTGGCATTATAGCCATCATTGGTGCTTTGCTTGCAAGCCTGCTGATCTGGTTTATTGTTTCAACCGTAACCGGCGGACAGGCAGACAAGGTTTCTGAACAAGAGCTTACAACATTTATCAACAGCCAAATGGATGCTCTGGCAGAAAAGAAAACCGAAGTGGTGCGCTATATTGCAGAAGAAAATGAAATTGTCATCAACAAGGTTACATACGGGGACGAAAAGGATATCCTTTTAGACTGTACCGTAAGCACTTTGGATGTACATGGTGCGGTTTTGCCATACTATAATGACTTTATGTCGGTAGACAGCCGTAAGCCAAACGGCATGCAAAAGACCCGCGACGTGATGAAGGCTGAGTTTGAAAAGGATGCTTTGGCACTCGTCAAAAAAGCAAAGCCCACGTCAGTGGATACACAGATTACCTTGTATCAGACAGAGCATAACGGACTTGTGGTTTACACAACAGACGAGGTCGTAAACGATGTTTACGGCGGCGTAACAGATATTATGCAGGAGGTTGAGGGGTTAACCACCTTCACCGATTCGGAAGGGGAAACTAAAAAAATTGCATCCACAAACGTAAACCGTGGTTTTGCGCTTTGCTTTGAGGTGGATTATGCGACTGACAAGCCGGATACCTCTACCTACTGGGGTCGCAAGTGGAATGCGTTTATGGATGATTTTAATCGTAACTTTATCGAATATGACCGTTGGAAAACCATGATAACAGGTCTGGGCATGACTCTGGCGCTGACCTTCTTGTCACTGGTGGTTGGTATTGTGCTGGGCTTTTTGGTGGCATTTGCAAGATGCACCTTCTTGAAATCCCGCAAACCCAATTTCCTGCTTCGTATTATTAACGGCATTTGTCAGGTGTATTTAACGGTTATTCGCGGTACGCCTGTGGTTGTGCAGGTTATGATTATTTACTTTGTCATTTTCATGCCGATTGGTATCAATAAATTTTTAGCAGCTGTGGTGTGCTTTGGCTTAAACTCGGGCGCGTACGTGGCAGAGATTGTCCGTGGCGGTATCATGAGTGTGGACGAAGGACAGACAGAAGCAGGCAGAAGCTTAGGCTTTGGCTATATGCAGACCATGTGGTACATTGTATTCCCGCAGGCGTTTAAAGCGGTGCTTCCGGCTCTTGCAAACGAATTTATCGTATTGCTGAAGGAAACCTCGGTTGCATTCTGTATCGGTCTGGGAGACCTGATGTATGCAGGTAACGCCATTCGTGCGGCAACCTATACGGCGTTCTTACCGCTGGTAACGGTTGCGATTATTTACCTGATTATGGTTATCGGCTTTTCCAAGCTTGTAAGTTTGTTGGAACGGAGGTTGCGTAAGGATGAACGGTAATGCGATTATTAAAACTGAAAATCTCTGTAAATTTTTCGGTAAGAACACGGAAATCCATGCGCTGGACCATGTAAGTGCCGAAATCAAAAAGGGCGAAGTGGTGGTTATTATCGGGCCCTCCGGCTCAGGTAAATCCACATTTTTGCGTTCTTTGAACCTCTTGGAAGAACCCACCTCCGGTGAAATTTATTTTGAGGGTGTGGAAATTACAGACCCGAAAAATGACATCAATAAGCACCGTCAGAAAATGGGTATGGTATTCCAGCACTTTAATCTGTTCCCGCATATGACCATTTTGCGGAATATGACCTTAGCGCCCGAAAAGCTTTTGAAAATGTCGAAAGAAGAAGCGGAGACCAAGGCTCTGGCACTTTTGGACAAGGTTGGTCTGAAAGACCGTGCAGAGGCGTATCCGGCACAGCTTTCTGGCGGACAGAAGCAGAGAGTTGCTATTGTGCGCTCCCTTTGCATGAATCCTGAGGTTATGCTGTTTGACGAGCCCACATCTGCATTAGACCCTGAAATGGTTGGTGAGGTGTTAAACGTTATGAAAAGCCTTGCGGGCGAGGGCATGACCATGGTGGTGGTAACCCACGAAATGGGTTTTGCCCGGGAAGTGGCCGACCGCGTTATCTTCATGGCGGAGGGCAAAATTTTAGAGCAGGGGACACCGGATGAAATTTTCTCCAACCCTCAAACACCCCAGGCACAGCAATTCTTAAAAAGTATATTATAAAAATAACCCCCGCAGAGAAAATTCTGTGGGGGATTTTTAAATTAAATTGTTAATGGCAAGATAAAGGTGTCTTCTTTGACGGTTGCGTTGACTTTGATACCGTTGACGGTGATTTCATAATCGCCGTGGAACATATCTAAGGTCAGCTTGCCGTCCTTGGCAGTTGTTTTGCAGTTGGTTTTCCATTCTTCGTTAATCAGCTTGTCTAATACCTTGTAGGCGGGCTTTTCGGTAAAGTCGCGGTTAAGTAACCCACCACTATAATAATCCTCGTTCCAGGAGGAATTTTCGGGGTTTACGAAGGCACAGCCGTCCACCAGATTCCACCAGACAATGGATTTTACGTTTTTGGTGCTGAACCAGATACGATAGAAGTTTTCCACAATTTTTGCCTGTACTTCAAGCTTTTCTTCGGTTTTGTCGTAAGAAGGTACGGTGATTTCCGAGATGTGCAAATCCTTGTTCAGTTCAGAATAAAGGGACAGCATTTCAAAGAAATGCTCGGCACGAAGCATGTCATTATCGTTTTTAATGTCATCTTCTTTGATGAATAAGTGATGCTGGATGCCAATGCCGTCAATTCTGCCGCCGTTTGCCAGAATTTTTTGAATAAACAGATAGGGAGTAGAACGCTTTCCTTTATAGCTGTCGTTATAGAATCCGTAATAGTCATTAAAAATCAAGTGGTTGTCCGGGAAAAGCTCGTCGGCAAGTTTGTGCGCTCTTACTTCAAAATCTGCAGGCATAACCTCGTATTTATCTGATGCCGCAACTTCATTGGTTACGTCCCACACGGGAATTTTATCTGCATAAAGGTCTGCTAACATTTTGATGCGGTCGTCAATGGTTTTCTGCATTTTTGTTTTGTCCACAGGCATCCATTTCGGCAACCCGACAGAGCGGTTTAACCAAATCATGTTGTGTGCTTTCGGCTCGATGCCCAGACGGTCGCACCAGGCTAAAACATCATCTGCCGGCGGACGGCGATAGATGTAAGGACTACCCGTTTCAAAGCGGTATTTTCCCTTTTCAGGCTCATCATCACGCCAGTAAAACGGCACAACTGCCTGATTGAATATTTTCTGAAAACGACTGTCATACAGATTGTTTTCCTCTTCATTTTCAAACTGCGTCGCCATAAAGGCATTACAGCCGAATTTGAAGGCACCTTTTGTCTGACGCACCTCAATGCTTGCGTTTTCGACCGGAGTTCCGTCTTGGGCGGTCACGCAAAGCTGTACTGTACTCATGCGGTTTCTTTTGGTGTTTTCCTTTACAAGCTCCGATAGTCCCAAAACTTCAAGGTCAATATTTTTTGCGGTGTCCATGTTATACATATTCATTCCTCCTTTTGATTTCATTATAAAAGGAAAAAACGGATATATAAACCGAAAAAACGGCAAAAAAGGTTGAAAAAACGGAAGTGATATGTTAAAATGAAAACGAGGTGAGACAAATGCTGTTTGAAAATCGGGATGCGGCTGTGCGCGTATACAATGTGGTGCACTATAAGGATGAAAATGCCCGTTCGCATATGACGCCGCGCAGCTTTTGTGCGCTGTCTATCCGTTTAAAAAGCGGAACGCAGATTATTCGCGATAAGCAGCGGCTAATCCTGCAAGAAGGAGATATTGTTTTTTTCCCGGCAAATGTGTCCTATAGCCGATTTGGAAAGCAGGAGGAGCTGATTGTCATACATTTTGAGCTGTTCAATGATGATACCAAGGAAATTCTGTTGCACCGCCCGAAAGATGTAGAAAGTTATAAAAAACTGTTTTGGAAAATCTTGGAAATTGACCGTAAACGGGAAGAGGGACATAATTTCAGGGCAAATGCTAAGCTGAATGAGATTTTGGCGTTGATTGAGCAGGAGAGGGGCATTAAACAGAATGAAAATGCATTGTACCGCAAAGGGTTGGATTTGATAGAAGCGCATTATGCGAATCCGCAGTTTACCGTTGGGGTGCTTGCAGAAAAAATGCAGGTATCGGAGCGGTATTTAAGAAGTGTTTTTCAAAAAGAGACGGGAATTTCACCGAAAGCCGTGCTTACAAATGTACGGATGCAAAAGGCGACTTCGCTTTTAAACAGCGGGATGTATTCGGTGGCAAGGGTTGCAGAACTGGTGGGCTTTTACGATGCCAAATATTTTGCAACCGCCTATAAGCGGTTTACATCCGTTTCGCCAAGGAATATACGGGATAACAAAGAAAAGATAGATAAAATGTTTTCAAAATAAAAAATGCTGTTCGTAAAGAACAGCATTTTTTGGTTTATTTGTTGTATCAGCCGGTTACTACGATTGCGGTATACAAGGGTGTTACGTCAACCAGGTAGTTGATGTTATCGGGATGCAGACGCACACAGCCATGGGATATTTTCATGCCGAGGCGAGAATCATAATAACCACCGCTGTTTCGGATTAAAGTACTGTGGATTGCATAACCTCTGTAGAAACGCATAATCGGTCCGCACCAGAAGCCCTCGGGATAGTACCATGCTTTCTGATACTGGATGTATTCGAATTGACCTTCAACAGTAGGGGTGCCGGGAGCACCGATGGAACAAAGGAAGCTGTCACGATACGCCCATTTTCCGGAAGAATCTTTTTTGAACAAAGTTACTTTGAAGTCCGATTTGGAGATCCAGATTAAGTAATCGGTTTTGCTGGTATAGCCCTTTGCATTTACAAATTCCTCTGCACGGACTTTAAAGGCATCTTCCTGGGTCAGCGGAGACATAGTCATGTGGAAAGTATCCGAGCCGACCGGTACGCCTTCTTCGTTTAAGTAAGCATAGGTGGCAATCTCAATGTTATCGCCGGGCATGTATTCATCATCGTAATAAGTGATTGCTTTTGCGCCCTCGGTCATGCAAAGATTAAATTTCTGACCTGCATCAAAGGGACCTACCGGGAATGTTACAGTGATTTCTTCCACACCGGATTTTACGGTTTCGTAAGCATTGTAGAGGAAAACACCATCCTCGTTAAACAAATTGAAACGAACGGTCTGATTCTGGAGTTTTGCGGTTTCACTTAATGTTAGGTTGATGTTCAGCTCCTGAATACGAACGGGCGGCTGGGTATAGGGGTCAGCATTTAAATGGAATGTGTCGCCAAGCAGGAAGGAACCGTCCTCATTTTTTACGGCATATGTGCCGATTTCGATATTGTCGCCGGGTGCATAGGTTGTGTCGTAATATTTAACAGATTCCAAGCCCTCGGTCATACAAAGCAGGAATTTCTGCCCTGCATCGAAAGGACCGACCATGAATTCTAAGATAACCTGTGTCATGCCGGGGATAATGTCTGCATGTGCATTGTATAAAAAACCGCCGGTTTCGTTAAACAGGTTAAAACGAACGGTTTGGGGTTGCAAATACTCGGTTTCGGTTAAATCCAAAATAACGGTTAATTTGTCGCAAACCGGTTTCTCGCCGAATTCAGCAGCGGATACGGTGCCTGCGAAAGAAAAAACCAGAGCAAGTGTAAGCAACAGACTGATGATTCTTTTCATTTCGTAACTCCATTCTGTCAAAAAGACATTTTTATTTCTTATTTTATTTTAACGGAAAAACAACAATTTGTCAATACAATTTGACAAATATAAGGGAAAATGATATGATTAATGGATAGAAGAAGTGAGGTGAAAGCATGCTGCCCGAAAACATAAAGCTGTATCTTGAAAATTTAATACAGGAAAATGCGCAAAAAGGCATACGCCCGAAGCTTTTACTGCATAGCTGTTGTGCGCCCTGTTCGTCATATGTACTGGAATTTTTGATGCAACATTTTGATATCACGGTGTTTTATTACAACCCGAACATTTATCCGCCCGAGGAATACACTTTGCGTGTCGAGGAACAAAAACGGTTCACCGAGGCTTTCACGAACGGAAAAATCAAAGTGGTGGATATGCCTCATGATGATAGTTCATTTTATGCGGCAGTAAAGGGTTTAGAACAGGAACAAGAGGGCGGTGCAAGATGTGAGGCTTGCTTTAAGCTTCGGTTTGAAAAAACGGCACAATATGCAAAAGAATATAAATTTGACTACTTTACAACAACTCTGTCTATCAGCCCACACAAAAATTCAAAAACCTTAAACCGAATCGGGCAGGAGGTGGCAGAGCGGTACGGCGTGAAATATCTCTATTCCGATTTTAAAAAAAATAACGGTTATTTACTTTCTTGCCAAATTTCTAAAGAATTTAAAATTTACCGACAAGATTACTGCGGTTGTGTGTTTTCCAAGCGGGAAAAAGAACAGCGAGATAAAGAAAAGGGAATGTAAAAAAAGTCCGGATCGCAAAAACGCGAGTATAAAGGCGAACAAAGTTTGTGCAAACTCACGAGAAAGACACGAAATGAAGAAAACACGCAAAATTTTGCGCGTTTTCTTTTGATAAATGCGTTTTTGC
>JAFQQW010000046.1 GCA_017410375.1 Clostridia bacterium
CGAGGATTCCGCTCCATTGCTTGCTTTTTGTCAATTTGAACTCTACCGTACCTCTGTACGCCGACGAATTCAAATTGACAAAATATAACTTCCTTTTTCTTAAGTCTACAGCGTGTCGATAGGTTTATCGACACGCTGAAAAGGAACTGTGCAACGCACAATTCCTTCTCGTTTTTTATTCGCTAATCAGCACAACTCTGCCGGCATCATTCCAACCAACCTGCGCGCCAAAAGCTTCTGCAATAACGCGCACCGGAATCATGGTTCTGTCATTGATAAGTTGTGCCGGCACATCCACCGGAATTGTCTCGCCGTTTTTGTGCATCACGTTTGCACCGATGGCAATTTCCACCACTACACCGTCACGCACCGCACGTACGGTAGACGTTGCATCATCCCAGAACACATCCGCATCCATCGCTTCAAAAATTGCACGGAGCGGAACTAAAGTTCTGTCGTTAATCAGCTCAGGATTCTGGTCATAGGTATGGAACGAAACGCGTGTTCCGTTATACAAAACCGTAATACCGCTGTTTACCGACTTATCGGTTAAAAATGAAATACTGTATTTTTTACAGGTTTCTGCCACATACGAATCCTTTGCACAGTAAATAATACAATTGTCGGAATCATATATAATATCCGAAGCCATGACTTTCACTGTGTCCGGCATGTACAGACTCTTCAAGGAAGGTATATACGCAAAAGAACCACTGGAAATCTCTTCTACACCGTAAGGAATGATAACCTCAGCTAAACCGGTTTCTCTAAATGCGCCGCTCTCAATTATTTTCAAAGAAGTCGGTAAAATAATGCTTTTCAGCGCAGAACATTCTTCAAAAGCACCACCGCTGAGACTGTTATCGATATAGGTGACAGTGTTCGGCAAATTCACTTCCTTTAAGGAAATACAGCCATTAAAAGTACCGCCGGGTACGCCGGGCGTGCCATATCCTAAGGTTACCTTTTCCAGCTTTTTGCAGTCTGCAAAAATATTCCATGCATCGCTGTGAGAATAATTAAGGTCCGGCATAAAGGGCCAGCTAAGTTCTACAAGACCTGTGTTGGAAAACGCACGATCGCCTAAGAAAGATAACCCTGCCGGCAAGTCTACCGCAGTCAAACCGGTACAATTTGAAAAAGCATAGTCGCCAATATATTTTAATCCGGCAGGCAGATTGATAAACTTAAGTTCCTCACAGTCCGAAAAAACACCGTTCTCGATTTTCTCCAGCCCCTCCGGCAATACCGCCGATTCCAAAGCCTTAGAATAGTAGCCCAGCACGCCGTTTTTCAATTCTTTAAGCTGAGAAGGAAATTTAACACTCTTCGCACGGCCAAGCGATTTTTCGGAATTGTCAATTTCTATCTTTGTAACCGGAACCCCAAACAACGTCTCGGGCACCACAACATTTTCCGCATTGCCCAGATATCCTGTAATGGTTACCTCATCATCCAGCAATTGAAATTCCCAGTCTCCTTCTGTCAACGCAAAGGCAGGTACGCAAAGACATGCCACTACAATTGCCAGCATCAAACCAAACAAAATTTTTCTTTTCATTCTTTTCACTCCTTCAAACATGATATTTTATTTTACCACAAAACCTTCTCTTTGACAACTCTTTTTTTCTCAAATTAAAAGCGACAAAAAAATTCCCGAAACTATTTTTGTTTCGGGAATTGAAATTATAAAATTTGTGTCATCAGATTGATGATGTCGGCAAAGGTTGTGGTAAAGGTGTAATTGATGATTAAGCAATCATCCACATTGTATTCTGCCACAAGGTCTGTAACCTTGCCGAAATAATTTCTCGGGTCAACCGCAATCACCGTTTCATAATCCTGCGTCAAAAGCGGAATCAATGCGTTTGCATAGGAATCCTTAATCACAAGTAAAGTTTTGCCATTTTTATTATTGGTCACAATCTTAGAGAACGGATGGTCACCGCACATAAAGATTTTAGCGTATTTTGGCATTTCTGTGGACATGGGTACGTTATAAATAACCCCTTTATAATCCACATACTGATTGTTTTCAAAAGCAGTTGCTAAAATCTCGTAATTTTTACCGAAATCCAGCCATTCCACCTTGTCTGCATACTTCTTTAAGGACAAGTCATTTACCTGGTCATAAAGTGTGCCCAAAAATCCGTCGGCAGATTGTACATTATACTCAGAAAGCTCGGTGTTCTTGCCAAGCGCTTCCTTTACATACGCCTGATACGCATAAAATGCGCCTAAAGCCGTCCAGTGGTGGTCGGTACGGAAGAACACATATTCATCCTCATGTTTTTCCAATGCACCGTACGCATCAATCGGTGTAATACGGTCGTGCATATTCTCATACACAAAATCAATGGTATCTTTTTGACTATCCGCCAAACCCTCGCTGTTGTTAAATTCAATCTGCGTCGGTGCAAGCAAGCTGAAAATGCGCACCGATTCGGGCAGGCGTTCTGCATAGCCGTTCAGCATTGCCACATACGCATCCCGGGTCGCGTTGTCTGCTTTATACACTTCCATAATGCGACCGCCCTGAATCCAAAGCGAGCCTTCGCCTGCAGTGCCCACACCCAAATCCTTTTTGGTAGAAACCACTTTACCGCTTTCGGTGGTCACGCCCTTAAAAGCGCTGATGGTTGCAGAAGCATCCATAAAATGAGAACGGAAGCCTACATTATCTGCCAGATAATCTTCAAAATCCTTTGAAAAGCTCCCCGAAAGCACCGTTTCCTTTGAAAAGGTCGGCATGGGTGTCAGCTCTCTGTTTTCCCGCTTTAACGCTTCTTCATCCTTAGGTGCCAGCACCCCGATATAGAAAAACGCAATCAAAAGGACGATGAATACGAAAACTGTGCCGTAATTTACTTTTTCTTTCATATGCATCCTCCTTTAAAATCTGAAATATAAGAACGGGTTATAGGTCTGTCCCACAAGTAAGGTAAAGGCAGTCAGCATAATCGCCGCAACCCATACGGGACAGAGTACTCTGTAAAGAGCAGGAAGCTTTTCCTTAAGCTTTTCACAAAACAGCTTAAAGGCAGGTGTTGCACACACAACCAACAAAATAAGCAGGAAAATATTACCCATAAACGCGCTTTTAAACGAAAGGTCAATCCACACACCCGTACCGCCAAAGGCAGTTACAAAGAACTGCTTGAGCCTGGACATATCCACAAAATAGAACAGCGCCCAACCAAACAAAACCAAAACATTGCTGTAAATCCAGCCCAAAACTTTCGGCAATTTTAAAAGTGCACCCTTGAAAAATTTCTTTTCAATCAGCAGGAGCATACCATAGTATAAGCCCCACAGGATAAAGTTCCAGCTTGCACCGTGCCAGAAGCCGGTTAAAAACCACACAATCAGAATGTTTCTTATGTGATGCTTGCGGTTACCGCCTAAGGGAATATACACATAATCCCTGAAAAATGTACCCAAAGAAATGTGCCATCTGCGCCAGAACTCGGTCACATTTTTGGAGATGTACGGATAATTAAAGTTTTCTAAGAATTTAAAGCCGAACATACGTCCTAAACCGATTGCCATATCCGAATAACCGGAAAAGTCATAATAAATCTGGAACGCGTACATCAAAAGGCCGAGCCACGCACCAAGAGCCGAAACGCCCGTTAAATCCTTTTCTAAGAAGCTTGCCACCACCTGACCTGCGCTGTTGGCTAAAATGACCTTCTTGAAAAGCCCTTGCGCAAACCGCATAACACCCTCTTCAAAGTCCTTGACGGTGATTCTGCGGTTGTCCATCTGGTACTGAATGTCTACATAACGAACAATCGGGCCTGCCACCAACTGCGGGAACATGGAAACATAAACCATGAACTTCAGCAGGGATTTCTGCACCTTTGCCTGACCGCGGTACATGTCAATAGAATAGGACATGGTCTGGAAGGTATAAAAGGAAATGCCAAGCGGCAATGCAAAGCCTTTAAAGGGAATGTTGGTGCCGAAAAGCATGTTCACATTGTCGATAAAGAATCCGCTGTATTTAAACACACCCAAAAGACCCAGGTTGACAATCAGCGAACAAAGCAACGCAATTTTCGCCTTGCCCGTTCCGAAATGCTTATGAATAACTCTGCCCACCACATAATCCACCAGTGAGCTGAAAATCAGTGCCAGTACATAAATGGGCTCACCCCAGGCATAAAAGAACAGGGATGCTATAATCAGCACCACATTTCTGTAGGTGTTGTTTTTATTGGCAAAATACAGCAAAAGCACTACCGGCAAAAATATGCACATAAAAAGCAGGCTTGAAAATATCATTTACGTTCTCCTTTCGGATTTTTGCACAATTTTAAGACTGTACCAAATTTAAAATCGCCTGACGAATGGAAGAGGTCATTCCCACGGGATAGTTGATGAGAATCAAATCATCAAAGGGATGCGACTGATAGAACTCTACCAGATTAAACCGTCTGGTGTATCCGCCAAAGCCGTTGAATTTTCTGGGATCCAATACATAAACCGTTTCATAATCGTTAACCACCAAGGATGCCAGCGCATTTCCGTAGGATTCCTTAACAATCATAACCGCTTTACCGTTTTTATTGCTTGTGGTGAACTTTGTGATAGGATGATCCCCACCGATGAAGGTCATATAATTGTTAAACCGCTTATCAACTGCATCGACTCTGCCTTCACCGATTGTAAGACCCATATCCTTATACGCATAACCCGAAACCTCCACAAAAGGCAGGAAGCGTTCCAACAAATCCGGGTTTGCCCGACAAACCTCTGCACCCCTCGTTCCGCTTGCAAAGCCTGCAAACGAGCCGACAAAAGCCTTCACATGAGCGGTCTTAAATTCCTCCAGTGCGGGCGTGTTGATGCCCTTGTAGTCATTAAACGCACGGTATGCATAGTAGGCACCGCGCTGTGTCCAGTGATGGTCGGTGGAAAAATAGATTTTTTCATTCGCATGCTCTGCCAGAGGCTGAACCGCATTGATGGGTACAACCTTCGGGTCGAGTGCCTTGTATGCTGTGCGGATTTTTGCAGTATGGTTTGCAGAAGAGCCCTTCGGGGCATAAAATTCGCTGGAATTGGGAACCAGAATCGAGTATGTGGTTACATTCGGAAGTGCCTGTGCTACTGCGTTAACCACACCTGCATAATTTTTTGCATCCTTTTCACCGATTCTCAGCACTTCCATCGCCATGTTGCCCGCAACATATACGCCCTTATACAGCTGCATAGGTCCGGGCAGACGGAAGTCGTCCGGCACAACGGTTGTTTCCAGCAAATCTCTGTGGTACAGCGGGCAAACCTTTGCAGTACCCGAAACCGAAATTTCTGCATCCACAACCTTTTTTACCGCATCCTCGCGCATGAACAATACATTGTGGAATGTAAATCCTTTTACATTTTCGGCATCCCCTGCACGCAGTTTATCGGTGTTGTCCGTAACCTCTACCGTTTTGCCGTGACGCGAAGCTGTAAGTCCGTTTTCCTGTACGGTCACGGTAAAACCAAGACCCTCCAACAAAGACTTTGCAGGCATAAAAAGTCTGTTTTTATAGGTCAGGGCAACCTCGTCCAAAGGAAGCACAATGCCGTTTAAATATGCCTCCGGCTTCATCGCGGAAAAAACAAGCTGATCCGTAAATTTATTGCGGATTCTTCCCTGAATCAACATATTCTTGCCAACGGTCTTTTCAAAAAAGTCCACCGGCACATAATAAGAATCCTGATAAAACTTTACAGGCATAGAAATGTTTATTTTTTCGTTGTTTTTAATAACAACCTTGCTTTCACCCTGTATTTTATATGTATTATTGCCGTCAGAAAGTACAAACATACTGTTTTTCGTGTCCCAGCCAAAGCCGTAGCCGTCATGGGTCAGAACCGCATCAGCGGGTACATAGGGAACACCGTTATAGGTAAAAAGCGTCTTTCCCAGCGGATATTCAATATTGCCCACCGCAACCGTCTGTTGCTCTGCATTTACCGTGTATCCGTCATACGCCATTGCAAGACCGATGGTCACGCAAAGACAAATCAGTATCAGCGACAGGATTCCGATTACCGCACTTCGTTTGTAGATTTTTTTCATTTTTTTCATTCGTATCTCTCCAGCTTTTTGTGGTTTTTTAAAAAATTTGCATACGCGGTATAAGTATATCATTTTCGACATTTTTTGTCAATCACTTCAGAAAGAATTTTTGTATAAAAAAAGGGGATGTAAAAAAAGTCCGGATCGCAAAAACGCGAGTATAAAGGCAAACAAAGTTTGTACAAACTTACAAGAACGACACCAAATGAAGAAAACACGCAAAGTTTTGCGTGTTTTCTTTTGATAAATGCGTTTTTGC
>JAFQQW010000047.1 GCA_017410375.1 Clostridia bacterium
GTTGTCAAAAGAGAACAACAAACCGCATGTAGTGTATCTGCCTGCCGGAACTGTTGCTTTAAACACCAAAGTGTTTACGCCTGCAGCTTCATCGACAGTTTCTTCGTAAATGTCAAAGGATACAGCTGCAGTGGTTTCTGCACTTACTGCCATGACACTAACGAAACTGAGCATCATTGCCAATACAAGCACTGTGCTCAAAATTTGCTTACAAATTTTCATAAAATTTGATCCTCCCTATTTCTCGTTCGGGTTACTTTTATTTAGTATAACAATTCCGGTTGTCCTACACTATTTATTATAACGCCGAACATTTTGCCCAGATTTCTCTGAGCCTTAGAATTCAAAAACCGATTGGTTAGGTCGATTTTCACTTTAAAACCTCACCTGCGTTCTGGTCAGGAACACAACAATCTTTTCTTTCGCTGTTTCCGGGCAGGTTATCCCTTCTCACAGAAAGAAAAAACGGAACTTTTAAAGCTGTCCTTCTGTTTTTTTGGGCATCATGGATCTGCCCGATTGAAATTAAGAGTTCATAGCATAATAATTATACCATACCTCTCCCCCTGTTGCAACACTAATTTTAAAGCATTTTTGTTTAAAATTAACTATTTGTTGTTAAAAGTTGACTTATTGCCTGCTTTAAAAATAAAGCGCAACGGAAAGTTCTCCAAGTTTGTACTATGTTTATCATCCACAAAAATCGAGATTCTATAGGCTTCTGTCCAAATCTTCGATTTGGTTAAGCACCACTGCCACTTCGCCTCAGAATAACAAAAAGGCTCTCCAAAAAGAGCCTTTTTTGCATGTTTTTTAATTTGTGCATTTAAAATCAGTTTGCGTACGCCTCAGAAACATTGACATTTTCATAGTTTTGCGCCAAAATAGCCAAGTCGGTCAAATTAACGCCGCCAATGTTGTTGATATCTGCATACTCATTAGCCAATTCACTCTGCTCATAATCCACTGTCAGAATAGAAAGGTCAGCCAGGTTGATTCCGCCAATACCGTTAATATTACCTGCAAGCGGACCCATATTTACGGTCTTAAGCACCTCATCCCCATCAACAACAACACCGGTATAGGTATGGCTCAAGCTGCCACCCTTGGTAAATACAACAGTGTATGTACCTTCACCGACTTCAACAGAAAATGCACCATTGGTTGCCTGTGCGGTTGCTACAGTTACATCCTGTGCATCTTTAAAGGTAACGGTTGCCGTTCTGGGATTGTTGGTATCGGTTACGGCACCGGTTACAACACAACCCGAATCTGCCACCAGCACACCGATGTTTTCAGCGCCATCAAAGCCCTTACCACCGATATAAGCTGTGCTTTCTACAAAAGCATCGTCAGACGGAAGCGCGCCCTTCAAACCGAAGTTTGCAAAGGTAATGTTACCGTTTTCGTCTGCTGTTGCCTGGTCGATATACACATAATCGTCGATGTTGTCCAGATCAATTACGTCTGTACCTTTGATAACTACAAAGCCGTACATTTCATTTTTGTTTGCTTCGCCTACATTGTAGGTTACGGTGTATTTACCGTTGTTGTCTGGCTGATATGCAGTAGTTTCTGCCGAGGCAAAAACTGCCATAGACATAACCATTACCACTACCAAAGCCATGAGAATTAATTTTTTCATTCCCGTTCATCTCCTTTTTTATCACTTTATATATTTTATTTTTATAAAATACCAATTATTGTGAGAAGCATTTCGTTTAAAGCATCAATTTCTGCTCGTCTGTCTGCAATCCACGGATTTTTTTCGGGTGCGATAACCACTGCTTCGTTCTTTTCGTTCCAGTACACATTACAGCCTAAGTTTTCGGTTACAAACCGCACAGGAACCATGGTTCTGTCATGCTTTAACTGAATGGGTACGTCGCTTTCAACCGTCTCTCCGTTCACCTTAAAGGTGGTGGAATTAAAGGTCAGCTCTATTGTAACGTCATCCTTTTTAACAATGCATCCGTCCATACCCTCTTCCCAGATAACTTCAGCGCCAAAGGCTTCCGAAACAAATCTTAAAGGCACATAGGTACGGTCATTTTCAATATAAGGTACTACGTTTCTGTTTTCTGCATCTATTTGCGTTTTTTTGCCTTTTACAATGGTGGTACTGTTGCCTACCAGTAAGCAAACCACATCTGTTTTTCTTGTTTTCTTAGTCATTTCAGGTGGTTCTTCATAGGTGCCGTACACAAAAACTTCAGGTTCTTCTGCAGGTTTCTCATCATAAATGTAAACATGCATCGTATTCTCTGCATCGTAGCTCATACAAAGCAGCCCGTCAGGCAACGCAAGAAGATAAGGCTTAACATCATCTTTCACTGCAATTTCCAGCTTGGGATCGCCATCGGCAATCTTTTTGAACCGGAATGTGTAAAGTTCAATGCCGTCTTCGCCTACTACATATTCCCCTTTATCATTAATGCCTTCGCCTTTTGTTCCGGGCATGATAAACAGTGTACAGCCAAAGCACCCCTTTTCAGCGTATAAAGAAAGACCTATGGGCGTAAAAACCGATGCCTTCTGCTCTGCAAAATCCTCAAATTCAGTTGCAGGATTTCCTTCTGCATCAACGGGAGTCCAAACAGCCGGATCATACCTAAGCACACTCTGGATACCCATAAAGCGAGCATTTTTTATATACATATTCACTTCAACAATACCGTTCTCAGCTTGTTGTTTATGTATGTAAAGTTCACCGGTTTCGGCATCCGCAGCAAAAACGGCAACGCCTGATGTGATGATGAGAACAATAAGCAAAAGAAGGAGTCCGAGCAAGCTTTTTTTCTGCATATTCATTCCTCTTTCGTGTCTGTTTTTCAGACATATTATTCTTTTTTACTAAAAATGTATATTTCTTCAATTATACAATAATAGTAATTATATTATACATCTTTCGGTATGCATTGTCAAGCAGTTTCATGAAAAATATCTATTATTTTCTGCACAAAAAAGGACCCTTAAAAAGGGTCCTTTGATTATGCATTAAACGAGTTCAATGATTGCCTGGGATGCACAGTCACCGCGTCTGGGTGCCATCTTAATGATTCTTGTGTATCCACCGTTTCTGTCTGCATATTTGGGGGCAATTTCAGTAAACAGCTTGGTTACAACATCTTCGCTGGTGATGTAAGCCAGTGCCTGTCTTCTGGTGTGAAGTGTATTCTTTTTGCCCAATGTAATCATTTTTTCAGCCATGCAACGAACTTCCTTTGCACGCTCAACGGTTGTTACCATCTTACCGTTTTCCAAAAGGGATGTGGTAAGGCTTCTGAGCATTGCCTTTCTGTGTGCGGTTGCACGTCCGAGCTTTCTTGTTCCCGGCATGAAAATACCTCCTTTTCTTTCAAGGTCTTAAGGTTTAAGACAAATAATCAAATCTTATTCGTCTTCTTCTTTTTGTAATGATAAACCTAAGCTTTCCATCTTCTGGAGCACTTCCTCCAAAGACTTTCTGCCAAGGTTACGAACACGCATCATGTCTTCTTCGGTCTTGCTTGCCAAGTCCTCAACAGTATGAACACCTGCACGCTTCAAGCAGTTGTAGGAACGAACAGACAAATCCAGTTCTTCGATGGTCATCTTCAGAACTTCGTTGCCCTTTGCGTCCGGCTTGTTTACAAGCACTTCTGTGTTTGCAGCGCTTTCGGAAAGGTTCATGAACAATTCCAGATGTTCAATAAGGATTTTAGCCGCAAGGCTGACTGCGTCGTCCGGCGAGGTGGTACCGTTTGTGGTTACCTCCAGGCTGAGCTTGTCATAGTCGGTCTGACCGCCTACGCGGGTGTTTTCCACATAGAAATTTACTTTTTCAACCGGTGTGTAGATGGAGTCTACCGGAATTACGTCAGCAACTAAGTACTGGCTGTCCGCGCGGTTCTTTTCTGCAGAAACGAAACCGCGACCGGTGGTCAAAGTGATTTCCATGTTCAGGTTTGCATCTTCGTTCAAGGTTGCAATGTGCAGGTCGGGGTTTAAAATTTCCACATTGGCATCGCATTTGATGTCCCCTGCTTTCACTTCGCCCTTACCGCTTGCATCGATGTATACCATCTTCGGGCCTTGTCCGTGCAATTTAACCTGTAAGCTTTTCAGGTTCAGGATAATTTCAACCACATCTTCCTTTACGCCCGGAACTGTGGAGAATTCATGCTGAACACCGTTAATTTTTACAAAAGAAGCAGCTGCACCCGGCAATGAAGAAAGGAGTGTTCTTCTCAGGGAGTTACCAATGGTAATTCCGTAACCTCTTTCTAAGGGTTCTACGGTAAATTTACCGTATCTGCCGTCTTCCGATAATTCTACGCACTCAATCTTCGGCTTTTGAATTTCTATCATAATAACCTCCTTCTTGCCCTAATACGATAGGGCTGGTCGATTCCTGAAAAATAATACGAAATCAAAACACTTGTTATTATTTAGAATACAATTCAACGATTAAGTGTTCCTGAACGTCGTAGTCGATGTCATCTCTCTGTGCCAAAGCAACAACTTTACCTACCATTGCTTCTTTGTCCATTTCGATCCACTTCGGTACGACTCTGGATGCGTTTGTTTCAACAATTTCCTTCATATGATCGGAATTCTTGGATTTTTCTTTTACAGAGATCACTTCACCGGGCTTTACGAGGTAGGACGGAATGTCTACTCTCTTACCGTTTACTAAAATGTGACCATGGTTTACAATCTGGCGAGCTTCTCTTCTGGTGTTTGCAAGACCCATTCTGAATACAACGTTATCCAGTCTGGATTCCAAAATCTGGAGAAGCATTTCACCGGTAATACCGTCTCTCTTGGTTGCCATTACATAGTATTTTCTGAACTGCTTTTCAAGCATACCGTAAATGAACTTTACCTTCTGCTTTTCAGTCAGCTGCATACCGTATTCGCTCTGTTTTTTTCTGCCAGGCTTCGGGTTTCTGTTAGATTTCTTATCTACACCCATCACGGTCGGCTCAATACCTAAAGTACGGCATCTTTTCAATACAGGCTGCATATTTCTTGCCATAAACTTAACCTCCGTTTCAATATCGGTCGCACATGCGACCCCTCATAATTATTCGCGCCAAAGAATCAAACTCTTCTTCTCTTGGGCGGTCTGCATCCGTTGTGCGGGATAGGAGTTACGTCTTTAATCATGCTAACTTCCAAGCCTACTGCCTGCAATGCACGGATAGCAGCTTCACGACCTGCACCAGGTCCTTTTACATATACTTCAACACTCTTAAGGCCGTGTTCCTTTGCAGCTTCAGCGGCTTTTTCAGCAGCGGACTGTGCAGCAAAAGGAGTAGATTTCTTAGAACCTCTGAAGCCCAGTTCGCCTGCGCTTGCCCAAGAAATTGCGTTACCCTGTGTATCGGTAATGGTTATGATGGTATTGTTAAAGGTGGAGTTAATATGCACTGCGCCTTTTTCAATATGTTTCTTTTCCTTACGTCTTCTGACGGTTTTTTTGGTAGCAGTTTTAGCCATTTAATTACACCCTCCTTTACTTCTTCTTGTTTGCGATTGTCTTTTTAGGACCTTTTCTTGTTCTCGCGTTGGTCTTTGTTCTCTGACCTCTAACAGGAAGGCCTCTTCTATGTCTTAAGCCGCGATAGCAACCGATTTCCATCAAACGTTTGATGTCGAGAGCAACCTGTCTTCTCAGGTCACCTTCTACGGTGTAGCCGTCAATCGCGTCACGCAGTTTGGAAACATCATCTTCGGTCAGGTCTTTAACACGGGTATCCGGGTTAATGCCTGTCTTTTCGAGGATGTCCTTTGCTGTGCTCTGACCGATACCGTAGATATAGGTCAAACCGATTTCAACTCTCTTTTCGCGGGGTAAGTCAACACCTGCAATTCTTGCCATTTCGAAAGCACCTCCCTTTTATTAGCCTTGCTTCTGCTTATGCTTCGGATTTTCACAAATTACCATTACATTCCCTTTGCGCTTAATGATTTTGCATTTTTCGCAAATAGGTTTAACAGACGGTCTAACTTTCATAATAAACCTCCATCTCTTGCTATATAAAGCAATCTAAATTGTTACGTTTTGATTTTATTTTACTTTGCACGCCATGTGATTCTGCCCTTGGTTAAGTCATAAGGAGACATTTCCAGTTTCACCTTATCACCCGGAAGGATTCGGATGAAATTCATACGAAGCTTTCCTGCCAAGTGTGCAACAACCACGTGTCCGTTTTCAAGCTCTACTTTAAAAGTGGCATTCGGCATAGCTTCAACAACTTTGCCGTCCAATTCTAAAACATCGTCTTTTGCCATGAATATACCCTCCTTTTTCACATCTTCATACTTGTTCCAATTCGGAAATCGCTTTCCGAAGCATCGAGTTTGTAACTGTTTGTTCTGTTTGTAACTTTTCAGCTATGTGATCCAGAAAAAATGCAGTAACTTGGAGATGTTTCATTTTTTTCTTTTTCGGCATATCCACTTTTCGCACCTTTCCGTCGGCCAGATATGCATATCCGTTTTCAACCGAAAGGACCGCAAAGTATCTGTCTTTATCCCTGCCTGCCGTAGATACGACGACTGCTCCGGGGTAAATTTCCAAACAAAATCACCTCTAAGAATTTTCAGTTAACGTGAGTAATCTCGGTTCACCTTTCGTGATCAGCACTGTATTTTCGTAATGCGCCGACAAGCAGCCGTCCAAAGTTTCCACCGTCCATCCGTCAGACAAAGTTTTAACTCTGTAATCCCCCATGTTTATCATAGGTTCAATTGCCAACGTCATTCCGGCAATCAGGCGTGCACCACGACCGGGTTTACCGAAGTTTGGGATTTCGGGGCTTTCATGAAGCTCTGCTCCCACGCCATGCCCCACAAATTCTCTGACCACACCGTAGCCTGCGTTTTCTGCGCAAGTCTGAACGGCATGGGAAATGTCAGAAACTCTGGCGTTTTCATAGCAGAATTTTATTCCTTCAAAGAAGGATTGCTCAGTAACATCAATCAGGCGTTTTGCCTCGGAAGAAATGTTCCCCACGGCAAAGGTTCTTGCCGCGTCGCCATTATAGCCCTTGTAGCAGGCGCCAACATCGACGGAGATGATGTCGCCCTCTTGCAACACGGTTTTATGGCTTGGAATTCCGTGGATGACCTGATGATTTACGGATGCGCAAATACTTGCGGGAAAGCCGGCATATCCTTTAAAGGTAGGGGTCGCACCGTTCTTGCGGATGAATTTCTCTGCAATTTCGTCCAACTCCTTGGTGGTAACACCGGGTTTTACATGCTCTTTTAAAAGCTGTAAAACCTCCCCGGTGATTCTGCCGGCCACCGTCATAAGTTCAACTTCCTTTGTGGATTTAACAATAATCATTGTTTACGCCTCCAGTGCTTTCATAGCCTCTTTGGTGGTAGTTTCCACATTTGCCCTGGATTTTACATAACGCAGGATGCCTGCTTTTTCGTAAAACTGAATCAGGGGCTCAGTCTGCTTATGATATACCTCAAGTCTGCTTAAAATAGTCTCAACGTTGTCGTCTTTACGGGTGATAAGCTCTGCCCCGTCCTCGTCGCAAACGCCTTGACTTTTTGGCGGATTGTGAACCAGATGATAGGTTCTTCCGCATTTTGAGCATTCACGTCTGCCAAGAAGTCTTTCTAAGATAACCTGATCGGCAATTTCAATGCTCAGCACTTTATCAATTTCAACACCGTGTTCCACAAGCGCTTCGGCTTGCGGAATGGTGCGGGGAAATCCATCTAAGATGAATCCGTTTTTGCAATCATCCTCTTCAATTCGATGGAAAAGAATTTTGATGATTACATCGTCGGGTACCAATTGACCTTTGTCAATGAAATCCTTCGCAAGCTTACCCAGTTCGGAGTTTGCTGCGATTGCCTGACGGATAATAAATCCTGTCGATATTGTGGGCACCTTTAATTCTTCCGAAATCTGCGCCGCTAAAGTCCCTTTACCGGCACCCGGTGCACCTAACATAATGATTTTCATGGTTGTATGGCCCCTCTCTGTTCTGTCTTATTCTAAAAAGCCTTTGTAGTGACGCATAAGCATCTGAGATTCCAGCTGCTTTACAGTTTCCAGTGCAACGCTTACTACGATCAATACAGAAGTACCACCGATGTTGAGTGCGAGGGATGAGAACATACCTGCAATAACCGGAACCAAAGCAACGATTGCCAGTGCGAATGCACCGATTAAGGTTACTTTGTTAAGTACCTTCTGGATGTAATCGGAGGTAGGTTTGCCGGGACGAAGACCCGGAACGAAACCGCCGTTTGCTTTCATGTTGTTTGCCATTTCTATAGGATTGAACTGAATCGAGGTATAGAAATAGGTAAAGAAGATGATAAGCAAGAAATACAAAACAGCGTATACCCAGCTGTCCTGCTGGAAAATGCTTAAGAAGCCGTACCAGAATCCGCTTGTGGGATTTTTACCCAACATGGTTGCAATGGTCTGCGGGAAAGACAGGATAGACATTGCGAAAATAATCGGAATAACACCTGCCAGGCAAACCTTGAGCGGAATATGTGTGGACTGACCGCCATACATTTTTCTGCCCTGTACGCGCTTAGCATACTGAACCGGGATTCTTCTTTCGCCATCGTTGATGAATACAACGAAGCCGATGATGAGCAGTGCAAATACCAGAACAACCAAAACCATGATAATGCTCATGATATCGAACTGTTTACCTGCCATGTAGCTCCAGAGTGCATTCAAGCCATCCGGAACACGTGCGATGATACCTACAAAGATTAAGATGGAGATACCGTTACCGATTCCCTTTTCTGTAATCTTTTCACCCAGCCACATTAAGAATGCAGTACCTGCAGTAAATGTAACTGTGATGGTGATGAAGGACAGTACACCGGGGTTGGTTACACCGCCCTGAAGCATTGCATAAAGGCCTGCAGCCTGAATGAATGCCAAAATAACTGTACCGTATCTTGTGTACTGTGCAATCTTTTTCTTGCCTTCTTCGCCTTCCTTGGAAAGACGTTCCAAAGCAGGGATTGCAACAGTCAACAGGTTCATGATAATGGAGCTGTTGATATACGGAGAAATGCTCATTGCAAAAATGGTTGCATTTGCAAACGCACCGCCACTGATGTTGTTAAAGAAACCAAACAGTGTGTTGGAGCTGTTTGCAAGCTCTGCCATCGCATCAGCACTGAGACCCGGAACCGGGATAACAGAACCGAAGCGGAAAACAATCAGGAGCAAGAGTGTGTACAAAATCTTCTTACGAAGATCCGGAATTTTCCATGCATTCACTAAAGTCTGAAACATTATTTAACCACCTCAGCCTTTCCGCCGGCTGTTTCAATCTTAGCTTTTGCAGATGCAGTGAATTTTGCAGCCTTTACAATAATCTTCTTCGAAATTTCGCCATTGCCGAGAACTACAATTCCGTCACACACCTTCTTGATGATGCCTTTGTCTTTCAAGAGCTTTGCATCAACTTCTGTGTTGTTTTCGAATACTTCAAATGCAGAAACATTTACTTCTACATATTCCTTTGCGAAAATATTTTTAAAACCGCGCTTAGGCAATCTTCTGTATAAGGGCATCTGACCGCCTTCAAAGCCGGGACGTACGCCGCCGCCTGTGCGGGCTTTCTGACCTTTATGACCGCGACCTGCCTGTGTACCGTTACCGGAAGCGTGACCGCGACCTTTACGGTAGTTTTCTTTAACAGAGCCGGGTACCGGGGACATTTCGCTTAATTTCATGTGATACACCTCCCTTTATTTTGTTTCCTCTACTGATACAAGGTGAGAAATTTTGTTCACCATACCTAAAATCTGAGGAGTAGCCTCATGTTCAACTGTGCTTCTGATTTTCTTCAAACCCAAAGCTTTTGCAGTTGCGATCTGGTCCTGCTTACGACCAATCAGGCTCTTTGTAAGTGTAATCTTCAACTGTGCCATCTTACTTCCTCCTATTAAAATTAACCTAAAATTTCTTCAACAGTCTTGCCTCTTAATTCAGCAACTTCAGCTGCTACCTTAAGATCTGCCAAGCCCTGGATTGTAGCGCCAACCATGTTCTTAGGATTGTTGGAACGAAGAGACTTTGTTCTGATATCCTTGATGCCGGCGAGTTCGATAACCGCACGGGTCGGGCCACCAGCGATAACGCCGGTACCGGGTGCTGCGGGCTTTAACAATACTCTGCCTGCACCGTATTCACCGATGATTTCATGGGTGATGGTGGTGCCATTGATTGCAACAGAAACCATGTTCTTCTTAGCGTCGTCGATCGCCTTACGGATAGCTTCCGGAATTTCTGCTGCCTTACCGGTTCCGCAGCCAACGTGGCCGTTTTCGTCACCTACAACTACCAATGCGCTGAAACGGAAGTTTCTACCACCCTTTACAACCTTGGCAACGCGGTTAACATGAACCAGTCTTTCTTTTAATTCAACACCGTTTGTGTTAAAATCAGCCATAATTCAACCTCCTATTAGAATTCCAGACCGCCTTCACGGGCGCCCTCTGCTAATTCTTTTACTCTGCCATGATAAACGAAACCGCCTCTGTCGAATACGACATTCTTGATTCCTTTTTCTTCTGCTTTTTTCGCAATCATAAGGCCAACCTGCTTTGCAGCTTCAGCGTTACCGCTTACTTCGCCATCAAAGCCGGCTTCCAATGTGGATGCTGCGCACAAGGTTACACGATTTACATCGTCGATAATCTGTGCATACATATGTTTATTGCTGCGGAAAACAGAAAGTCTCGGTCTTTCAGCAGTACCGGAGATGTTCTTTCTGACTCTTTTGTGTCTTGCAATTCTTGCAACACTGCTTGCAGTCTTTTTAATCATTACGATTGTGCTCCTTTCTGGAATGATTCAGGCGAAATTATTTCTTACCTGTCTTACCTTCTTTACGTCTGATAACTTCATCAGCGTACTTGATACCCTTGCCTTTATACGGTTCAGGCAGTCTCTTTTCGCGTACCTTTGCAGCGTATTCGCCAACTTCCTGCTTGTCGCAGCCGGAGATTACGAGCAAGTTGGGGTTCGGAACGTCAACTTTGATGGTATCTGTTTCGAAGATTTCTACCGGATGAGAGTAGCCAAGGTTCAAGGTAATTTTGTTACCTGCTTTTGCTGCTCTGTAACCTACACCGTTAACTTCCAATGTCTTGGAATAACCTTCGGTTACACCGATAATCATGTTATTGATGAGTGTACGGGTTAAACCGTGCAAAGATTTATGATTTTTAGCTTCGCTGGGTCTTGCAACTGTGATTTCTGCGCCTTCAACTTTTACGATCATATCTACATGAAGGTCACGTTCCAAGGTACCTTTAGGACCTTTAACAGTAATGTGATTACCAGCGAGTTTTACATCAACGCCCTGGGGAATTGCGATAGGCATTCTACCAATTCTGGACATTGTTACACCTCCTTAGTCTGTTTATCAAGCATTACCATACGAATGCTAAAACTTCACCGCCCACATTGTTCTTGCGAGCTTCCTTATCTGTCATAATACCCTTGGATGTGGAGATAATGGCAATACCCATACCTCTGAGTACCCTCGGGAGGTCTTCCTTGGAAGAATAGATTCTAAGACCGGGCTTGGAAACTCTCTTCAAACCGGAGATAACCTTCTGTTTGTTTGCACCATATTTCAAGGTAATTTTAATCATACCCTGCTTTGTATCTTCTACAACGTCGAAAGCTTTGATGTAACCTTCATCCAGGAGAATCTGAGCGATTGCCTTTTTCATTTTGGAGCAAGGTACTTCAACTGTTTCGTGCTTCGCGTCGTTCGCGTTTCTGATACGAGTAAGCATATCTGCAACCGGATCGGTAATATGCATAACTTTAACCTCCTTCGCCTAAATTAATAGCGTGTGTTTTGAATTCCTACTCTTAAAGCTTACCAGCTTGCCTTTTTAACGCCCGGAATCTGACCTTTGTAAGCCAATTCTCTGAAGCAGATACGGCAGATACCGAACTTACGCAGGTATGCGTGAGGTCTACCGCAGATTTTGCATCTGGTGTATGCTCTGGTTGAAAACTTAGGAGTTCTCTGCTGTTTAATAATCATTGATTTTTTAGCCAAGATTTATTCCTCCTTATTCATGCGCATAGGGAGCACCCAGCTGAGTGAGCAGCTCTCTTGCTTCTTCATCGGTATTTGCAGTGGTAACCACTACGATGTCCATACCTCTGATTTTGTCAATTTTATCATATTCGATTTCCGGGAAAATCAACTGTTCCTTAAGGCCCAAAGCATAGTTACCTCTGCCGTCGAAGGAATCGGGGTTGATACCTCTGAAGTCACGTACACGCGGAAGCGCGATGTTGAAGAGTTTATCCAGGAATTCATACATTCTTTCATTTCTCAAGGTTACCTTGCAGCCAATGTTCATACCTTCTCTGATTTTGAAGTTTGCAACAGACTTCTTAACCTTGGTGATAAGCGGCTTCTGACCGGTGATGATTTCCAAATCGCTTGCAGCGGATTCTAAAACCTTAGCATTTTCTTTTGCTTCACCGATACCGATGTTGATTACGATTTTATCCAGCTTCGGAATTTGCATAACGCTTTTGTAGCCGAACTTCTGCATCAAAGCGGGAGCAACTTCTTTCACATATTTGTCATAAAGACGAGCCATTTATAGGACCTCCTTCCATCTGTTCTTAGTCTGCAAACAATTCGTTGCACTTTTTGCAGTAACGAACAATCGAACCGTCGTCCATTACTTTTCTACCGATTCTTGTAGGCTTATTGCACTTAGAGCAAACGTGCATGAGTTTGCAGATGCGAACCGGAACTTCCTGATGGATGATGCCGCCTTCTTCGCCCTGTCTTCTCGGTTTAACGTGCTTGGTTGCCATTGCAACGCCTTCAACAATTGCCATTTCTTTCTTAGGGAGAACGGTCAAAACTTTACCCTTCTTACCCTTGTCCTTGCCGGAAAGAACAACAACTGTATCACCTTTTTTAATGTGTAACTTGTTCATTTACGGCACCTCCTTATAATACTTCGGGAGCTAAAGACAATATTTTCATATATTCTTTATCTCTCAATTCTCTTGCAACAGGTCCGAAGATACGGCTACCTCTGGGGTTTTTGTCTTCTTTAATAATAACTGCTGCGTTTTCATCAAACTTGATATAAGAGCCGTCTGCTCTTCTAACGCCTTTTACCGAACGAACGATAACGGCCTTTACAACGTCACCTTTTTTAACAACACCGCCGGGTGTTGCTTTTTTAACGGAAGCTACAACTACGTCGCCAACATTTGCATAACGTCTTCTGGTACCGCCGAGTACGCGGATACACATCAGTTCCTTGGCACCGGTGTTGTCTGCAACCTTTAACAGTGTCTGCTGTTGTACCATGGTTATTACTCCTTCCTGCTCTAACTTAAATTAGCGAGCTTTTTCAACGATTTCTACAAGACGCCATCTCTTATCCTTGGAAAGCGGTCTTGTTTCCATAACTTTAACTGTATCGCCGATTGCACAGATATTTTCTTCATCATGTGCCTTGAGCTTGTAAGTTCTCTTAACGATTTTGCTATATAAAGGATGCTTAACGTTATCTACAATGGCAACAACGATTGTTTTGTCCATTTTGTCGCTAACAACCTTACCTACTCTTGTCTTTCTGAATGCTCGATTAGACAATTTGAGTCCTCCTTTCCTGATTCACGGAAATTAAATTATTTTGCTTCCTTCAATTCCAGTTCACGCATTACAGTCTTAACCTTTGCGATGGACTTTTTCACTTCAACAATCTGCATCGGGTTATCCAACTGGCTTGTCGCATGCTGAAATCTCAAGTTGAAAAGTTCAGCCTTCAAATCCTTGAGCTTTGTGCCCAATTCTTCATAAGATAAGTTTCTTACTTCATTAATCTTCATTCTGCGTCAGCCTCCGTTTCTGCAACTTCTTTTGCAACAATCTTGCATTTAACGGGCAATTTGTGAATAGCCAGACGAAGCGCTTCACGAGCTACTTCTTCAGCAACGCCGCCAACCTCGAACATAACTCTGCCGGGTTTAACAACTGCTACCCAATATTCCGGAGAACCTTTACCGGAACCCATTCGGGTTTCAGCAGGTTTTTCTGTTACCGGCTTATCCGGGAAGATTTTAATCCAAACCTTACCGCCTCTTTTGGTGTAACGTGTCATAGCGATACGGGCTGCTTCAATCTGGTTAGAGGTGATCCAACCGGGCTCTAAAGCCTGGATACCGAAATCACCGTAGCTTACAGTATTGCCGCGTAATGCTTTACCGGTCATACGACCTCTCATTACTCTTCTGTATTTAACTCTCTTAGGTAATAACATTATTTTGCCTCCCCTTTCTTTGCGTTTTTGCCGGGAAGAACTTCACCTTTGTAGATCCATGTCTTTACGCCGATTTTACCGAATGTGGTATCTGCTTCTGCGAAACCGTAGTCGATATCAGCACGGATGGTCTGCAGCGGAATTGTACCTTCATGATAGTGCTCGCTTCTAGCGATTTCAGCACCGCCCAAACGGCCGGAGCATGTGCACTTGATACCCATAGCGCCTGCTTTGGTGGTTCTTGCCATTGCCTGCTTCATAGCACGACGGAAAGAGATTCTCTTTTCGAGCTGCTGTGCAATGTTTTCAGCAACCAACTGAGCGCAAAGGTCAACCTGCTTGATTTCTACAACATCGATGGAAACGGCTTTGCCGGTCATCTTTGTGAGTTCTGCTCTAACTTTTTCAATGCCTTCGCCCTTTTTACCGATGATGAATGCCGGTCTTGCAGCATAAATCTTGATTTTGAGCTTGCTGGAAGGCTTTTCAATTTCTATTTTAGCAACGCCTGCATCGTAGTTAGCCTTTTTCAGATATTTTCTGATGTTATAGTCTTCTACGAGGCTGTCGCCGAAGTTTTTGGAATCTGCGTACCACTTGGAGTCCCAGTCTTTGATTACGCCGACTCTGAGACCGTGCGGATGTACTTTCTGACCCATAACTCTAACCTCCTTATTATTTGTCCATTTCCTTGAGAACGATTGTTACATGGCTTGTTCTCTTCTTAATTCTGAATGCTCTTCCCTGTGCTCTGGGCATGATTCTTTTCAGAATCGGACCGGGATTTGCATAGGTTTCTGCAACGTAGAGCTTTTCAACATCCATATTATGGTTTGCAGTAGCGTTTGCGATTGCAGAGTTTAACAATTTTATAAGAATTTCAGAAGCCGCTTTCGGTGTATTCTTCAGGATACCCATAGCTTCACCGACGGGCTTGTTTCTGATTAAATCAATCACGATTTTCACTTTTCGGGGTGAAATGCGTGCATAACGAAGGATTGCCTTTGCTTCCATTGTTATGCCAACCTCCTTCCTTAACGGTTCTAAAGTTTATTATTTGCTGGTTTTCGCACCTGCGTGACCTTTGTAGGTTCTGGTGGGAGCGAATTCGCCCAACTTATGTCCAACCATATCGTCTGTGATATATACCGGCACATGTTTTCTGCCATCATGAACGGCGATGGTGTGACCAATCATTTCCGGGAAGATTGTGGAGCTTCTGGACCAGGTCTTTAAAACTCTCTTTTCACCGGATTCGTTCATTTCCATTGTTCTTTTCAACAATTTGGCATCCACATAAGGGCCTTTTTTAACTGATCTACCCATTATTAGGTTACCTCCATTCTTAGGAAATGCAAGCTATTTCAAGCCGCATTATTTTGCGTTACGTTTTTTAACGATAAACATATCGGATTTTTTGTTCTTCTGTCTGGTCTTGTAACCGAGAGCGGGTTTACCCCAGGGAGTAACAGGGCTCGGACGACCGATAGGAGACTTACCTTCACCACCACCGTGGGGATGGTCGCAGGGGTTCATTACAACACCACGAACAGTCGGACGGAAGCCCATGTGACGTTTTCTACCTGCTTTACCGATTGTAATGTTTTCGTGGTCGGTGTTACCAACCTGACCGATAGTTGCCATACATTCGAGGCTAATCATACGAACTTCACCGGAAGGAAGACGTACCTGAGAGTACTTATCTTCTTTCGCCATGAGCTGTGCGGAGTTACCTGCTGCACGAACCAGCTGACCGCCACGGCCGGGGATAAGTTCGATGTTGTGAATCAAAGTACCAACGGGGATATCTTTGATTTTAAGTGCGTTACCGGGTTTGATATCGGCAGACGCGCCTGCTACTACGGTGTAGCCAACTTTGAGGCCAACCGGAGCTAAGATGTAAGCCTTGTCGCCATCTTCGTACTGAATCAGAGCGATGTTTGCGCTTCTGTTCGGATCGTATTCGATTGCAACAACCTTAGCGGGAATATCGAGCTTTGCATTACGCTTGAAGTCGATGATTCTGTATTTTCTTTTCACACCGCCGCCTCTGTGACGAACAGTGATTCTACCGTATGCATTTCTGCCGGCATTAGACTTTAATGTTTCCAAAAGGCTCTTTTCAGGAGTCTTCTTTGTAATTTCATCAAATGCTGAAACGGTCATCTGTCTTCTTGCCGGTGAAGTCGGGTTATACTTTTTAATAGCCATTTAATTCACTCCTTCACTTTTCATTAAGCCATGCCGTCGAAGAATTCGATGGTCTTGCTGTCGGGCTTTAAGGTAACGATTGCCTTTTTCCAGTCAGCTCTTTTGCCAACGTGAACGCCCATTCTCTTGGTTTTACCCATGTAGTTGATGGTGTTAACATTTGCAACCTGAACGCCGAAAATCTGTTCAACTGCGATTTTGATGTCAACCTTAGTAGCGGTCTTTGCTACTTCAAAGGTGTACTTTTTGTTCGCAATATCTTCCATAGAAGTTTCGGAAATAATAGGTTTTCTGATAATATCATGGAAATTCATTATGCGTACACCTCCTGTAATTTTTCAACCGCATCCTTTGCGATGATAAGATTTTCGTATTTGAGCAATTCATAAACATTGAGTGCACCTACGAAAGAGGTTGCAACGTTCTGAATGTTTCTTGCAGATTTAACCATTGTGTTGTCAGCATCAGCTGTAACAATGATTGCCTTTTTAGCTTCGAAAGCGTTGAGCATAGCTACAACAGACTTTGTTTTGATTTCAGAAAGTGCCAAGGTATCAACAACCTTAATCTGACCTTCTGCTACTTTAGAGGACAAAACAGACTTCAATGCGAGCTGCTTCATCTTCTTGTTTACCGCATAACGGTAATCTCTCGGCTTCGGGCCGAGTGCGATACCACCGTGTGTCCACTGGGGAGAACGGATGGAACCCTGACGTGCTCTGCCGGTACCTTTTTGTCTCCAGGGCTTAATGCCACCGCCGCGAACTTCTGCACGGGTTTTGGTGCTCTGTGTGCCCTGTCTCTGGTTAGCGAGGTAGTTTTTAACCACTTCGTAAACAGCAGCTTTGTTCACTTCAACACCGAAAACGCTGTCGTTAAGTTCAACAGTACCAACTTCTTTGCCGTCCATATTATATAAAGCTACGTTAGCCACGATAAATCCTCCTTTCCTGATTCTTACGCCTTAACAGCGTCTTTAACTATTACTAATCCGCCCTTAGGTCCGGGAATAGCGCCGCGAACCAAAAGCAGGTTCTTTTCTACATCAACCGATACAACGTCCAGATTCTGAATGGTAACGGTGTCCACACCCATGTGACCCGGCAATTTCTTACCTTTGAATACACGAGACGGGCTGGAGCAAGCACCCATGGAACCTGCATGTCTGTGTACAGGACCTGTACCATGCGTTTCCTTTAATCTGGAGAAACCGTGACGCTTGATTGCACCTGCGTAACCGTGACCCTTAGAAGTACCGGTAACGTCGATCTTATCGCCTGCTGCGAAAGCGTCTACCTTGATTTCGTCGCCAACATTCATGTCAGCCGCTGTTTCCAATTTAAATTCTTTTAAAACTCTTTTAGCTGTTACGCCTGCCTTCTTGAAGTGACCTTCTTCCGGCTTGTTTGTGTGCTTCTCTTTTTTATCCTGGAAGCCCAACTGTACAGCTTCGTAACCGTCATTGTCTGTTGTCTTCTTCTGGGTAACAACGCAAGGACCGGCTTCGATGACAGTAACCGGGATAATTTTACCCATTTCATCGAAAAGCTGTGTCATACCAAGCTTTGTGCCAAGTATTGCTTTTTTCATTACTTTTTTCCTCCTTATTGGTTATTGGTTCCCCCGTATCGGGAACATGACCCACTACCGCACCGGTCAGATGACCTTAATTTCAACGTTGATACCGGCAGGTAAATCGAGTTTGCCTAATGCCTCAGTTGTCTTCGGCTTGGGCGCGATTACGTCAATCAATCTCTTGTGTGTACGCATTTCGAACTGTTCTCTGGAGTCCTTATACTTATGAACCGCTCTTAAGATGGTGATGATTTCCTTCTTAGTAGGCAGCGGAATAGGACCTGCAACAGAAGCACCTGTTCTTTCAACGGCTGCCACAATTTTTTCTGCGGACTGGTCTACAAGCGCATGATCGTAACCCTTGATTTTGATTCTGATTTTCTGAGCGTCTGCCATGAATTTCCCTCCATTCCTTAATATTTTTGTGCAACGCGTCCGGGTGTTCCAACCCCACGCATATACACTGATGCATACTGCATCCCGTATATCATACTATATTTTTAGGAACTTGTCAATACTTTTTTTAAAATTTTTTCAAAAAATTTTGCACCATTTTCAGGGGGCATATTATATAAGGAAGAAATTCCTTTCAAAACCCGACACGATTTTACAAAAGACAACAAAAAAAGAGGAACTTCTTCCTCTTTTTGCTCTATCCGATATACCCGCCGTCTACGATGAGGGTCTGACCCGTGATGTAGGTGCAATTTACAAGATACGCCACCGTTTCGGCAATATCGGCACCTGTACCCATGCGGTTTAAGGGAATTTCTTCTATTATATTCTGCTTGTCCTCTTCCGAAAAGCAATCCATCATAGGCGTATCAATAACCCCGGGTGCAATGGCATTTACCCGGATGCCCATAGGCGCAAGCTCTTTGGAAAGGGCTTTGGTAAACCCAATCACCCCTGCCTTGGCGGCAGAATACACACTCTCGCACGAAGCGCCGCAAACGCCCCACACCGAGGAAATGAAAATCACAGAGCCTTTGGATTTCAGGAGCAGGCTATTGGCTTCCCGCGCCAGATAAAAGGCAGAATCCAAGTCCGCCGACATCACTTTGCGATATGCAGAATCATCGGTATCGCAGGCAAGGGAAAAATGGGATACCCCTGCACAATGCACCAGCAAATCCAGGCGGTCTAAGGATTGCATCAGCTTTTTTACGGTACTGCTGTCCCCCAAATCCCCTTGGAATAAAATGCATTCCTTGCCGTTTTTTTGTATTTGGGAAATATCCGGCATTTTTTGGTGATATACCAGCACCAGACGGTCAAAATCCATTTGTGAGAGCCTTAAAGCCACCTCTGCACCGATTCCGCCTGCCGCACCGGTAACAACTGCTGTTTTACAATGTGACATACACAAATTCTCCTTCGCCCTTTACGGTTACGGGTTCACCTTCGGCAGGAATAATGCCGAACTCACCCTTATTTAAAAGGATATCATCCATTTGCACCGTGCCGTCCTTTGCAAACACAATTGCAAAGCCGTTTAATGTTTTGGGAAGCTTGTCCTTTTCCACGTCAAAAAATTCACATTTAGAAAGACAGCCTTCGGGGAAGGTGAACGGCTTAAATGCGGTTAAATCTGCGCATTCAAGGGCCTGCTCAACATGAATTTCCCGTCCGCGGTTGTAGTCGTACAGACGATATGTGGTGTCCGAGCTTTGCTGAACCTCTAAAATCAGATTCCCCTTGCCGATGGCATGCACAAGCCCTGCTGGGATGAAAAACGCATCTCCCTTATGGGTTTTTACGGTGTGCATAACCTCTTCTAAATTCCCGCTCTCAGCGCGGTCTTTTAATTCTTCTTTAGAAATATCTTTCTTAAAGCCCATGATAAGCTCCGCGTCCTTTTCGGCGTCTAAAATATACCACATTTCGGTTTTGGAGTCGTGGTCTTTGGGATGCACCTGCACCGAAAGACGGTCGTTGGCATCAATCAGCTTTAAAAGGAGCGGAAATTCTTCGGGGGCATTTTCGCCTAAGATTTCGGTTTTGTGCTGTGCATAAAACTTATCAAAGGGTACACCGTCCACAAAAGATATTCCTTCGGGACGTGCCGAAACCTCCCAGCTCTCCCCCGTTTGGGCAGAGGGGATGGGTTTTTGGTATACTTTGTTAAGGCACGCGCCGCCCCATATAACCTCTTTATAATATGGCTCTAACTTAAATGGTTTCATGTTTTTCCAACTTTCTCTTAACTTTAATAAATGGGGCGAATACGCGCCTCCCTGCGTCCGCCACGCCCCATATAATCTCTTTATAATATGGCTCTAACTTAAATGGTTTCATTTTTTCCAGCTTTCTTTTGTTTTTCTCTCCCTCAGTCAGCCTGACGGCTGACAGCTCCCTCGTCAGAGAGAGCCTTTTCTTCGTTTTTTCACCTAGAGAATACTTTTTTGTGGGAAAGCGATTCCTGTTCGCGCCTCCGCCGGAGGAAGGCTTTTATCGGCTCCCTCTGACGAGGGAGCTGTCGAACGGAGTGAGACTGAGGGAGAGACGTTTTACCATCTCATCAATATACATACACACACCCTCAAAATTCCGAATAACATCCAAATTTGTAAAGCGGATAACGGTCAGATGCATTTCTTCCAGCCGTTCTGTACGCACCCGGTCTTTTAAAGCTTGCGCATCCTCAAAATGACCGCTTCCGTCCAATTCCACAATCAAACCTGCTTTGGCACAGTAAAAATCCGCTATATATTCCCCTATCGCTTTCTGTCGTTGAAACCGAACGGGATACTCCCGCAAAAAATCATACCACAGCTTTTTTTCTTCCTTTGTCATATTTTTTCGAAGTTCTTTTGCCAATGTGATATTATTTTTATTATACGGTTTCATGGTTTTACCTTTCTTGCTTATTCAAAGCTTTCGGCGGTGGTGCCGAGCACTTCGCAGGCGCGGTCAAACTGGTTGTCCTCGTACAATTCGCCCGTTTTTACATGGGTATGCAGGGTCAATTGTGTGTTGATATCCGCAACACCGTAAGGGTAAAGCCCTGCCGCGGACTGGAATCGGCGCACAGCCAAATCCAGATTCTTATCAAACACAGGAGAATCAATTTTGTCGGTATAATAGCCTAAAAGGCTTAATCTTTGCTTGATGGCACAGATTTCTTCGTTTTCATCGCCGTACTTATATTTCTGCGTCAACGAAAGAGGTCTTAAATCATCATCGGTAATGGGTCTTGTACTGTTTTCCACCATGATGTTTGGGGTAATGCCCACCCCGTTGATTTTTGTACCCGTAGGACAGGTAAACTCTGCAATGGTCAGCTTTACATTGCCGTAATCGCCCATACCTGTTACGGTCTGCATGGTACCCTTGCCAAAGGTTTTAACGCCCACAATTTTCGCGCGGTTGTTTTCCTTCAGTGCTCCCGTTAAAATCTCGGAGGCAGAGGCGGTGTATTCATTGGTCAGCACCACCAGCTCGGTCTCGGAATCAGGAGTTAAATTGGTAGATTTATAAGGCACATGATAGTTATACGCGCCCATATATTCCTGGAAAACCACAGTACCCACAGGCAAAAACAGCGACGCAATTTCCTGCGCCTGAGAGGTGTAACCGCCCGTGTTGTTGCGTAAATCAATAATCATCTTATTTACGCCTGCCTCTTTGATTTCGGCATGACATTCTTTGAACTGCTGGGCGGTATCCAATCCAAACTGTGAAACCATCACATATGCCACATCTTTGGTATCATTTAAAATATACTCTACCGACGGTGTTACAATGGTATCCCGCACGATTGCACAATTCCAGGTGTTGCCGTCCTCGGAAAGGATGGTTAAAACCACCTCTTCGCCCACCGGACCGCGGGTACGGTTGATAATCAGGTCAATGTCCGTATTCACTACATTTTCCCCGTTTACTGCAACAATCTTGTCGCCCGCCTGCAGACCCGAGCCTTCGGCGGGAGAGCCTTCGATAATGCTCATAACGGTACAATAGCCGTCAATGGTAACCAAGGAAACACCCACACCGCCGAATTCCGCATCCACATATTCGCTGAATTCACGGGTTTCCTCGGGGGTAAGATAAACACTGTGCTGATCCAGCGCGCCCATCAGCGCGTCTGCCACAAACTCAAAGCTTTCCCCGTCGTCCTGCTTCTCCATAATGGCAGAAATCAGGGCATCCAACAGGTCTTTTTCATCTATATCAAACTGATAATTGCGCAGAATATACGAACAAAGCGCCTGCAATACACTTGCACTTTCGCTCTCCTGCTTTGCCTCCTCTGCCGAAACTGCAGGGCAGAGCAAAAGCAGAATTGCTAAAGTAAGGCTTAATACTCGTTTCATGATTTTATCCCTTTCTGCTCATATTTTTCTGTCTTGTGCGAGCCACACAAAGCAGGTAGAAGTCACTTTTGTAAAATCTGGATGTGGTATGCCCGATACACACTGCCACTCGGGCTCTTTGCCGAAAAAACAGTTACGGGATAGTCCAGATATTCGTCTTCAAGGCTGTCCAAACCGACATTTTTACCGCGATACACGCAGGTAAGCCCCGACATATAAGGCATTTCAAACATTTCTTTGCCCTTTTGCAGAATCAGACGGTTTTCAGCCTTGTCCACATAATAAAGGGTTGCGTTTACCGGCTCGCCCTCGATGTAGCTATCATCCACCGTTTCGGCAGGTGCTTCATCGACAAGGGGGTCAGCGGTAAGAAACAGCAGTTTGTCCTGCTTATAATAAAGCTGTACCGCATCGCCTTTTTCCAGAAGATGCACCCCATCGGGATGCTTGTCCTTTTTTAAGGTCAGAAGATCGGTATCGGTATCAAAATAGTCATTGTAATCCACAGCTGCACCCACCACCGCATAGGTACGGCGATAAGTACCGTTCAAGCCATCCGAAAGGGAAACCGTCGTTTCGGTCACCAGTGCCGTTTCGTTGGCAGAAACCGTTTCGGTGGACACACGCTCCACCGTTGCGTCTTTTAATGTAATCTGAAGCTTTTCGCAAAGCAACGCTCTTGCATTATACAGCACCTGTGCCACTTCCTGACGGCTGATGGTGCGCGCTAACCCCAATCCGTTGCCGTCGCCCTGCATCAGACCGTACCGTAGTGCTGTTTCCACATACAGCTGTTTTTCCGCAGGGATTGTACCGTAGTCCGCATAATCGGTAATCCGGTCTGCTTTTTCTGCCAAAGGGAGCTTAAAAATACGCACAAACCATTCCACAAATTCCAGACGGGTAACCGCTTCCTCCTTTTTGAAGGTGCGCAACGCCTCGTCATGGGGATAGTTATATGCCATCACGTTGTTATATGTATCCACCGTGATAATGCCATAGTCAACTGCCAGACGGACATACCCGTCTGCCCAACTGTCTATGCCGTTAAAACGGCTGGGATTCTGAATGCGTTGCTCTAAAATATTTTTTCTTGTCCGTTCGGCAAGCTCCTCTAAACCTGCACCACGCATCAATATGGCAAGTGCCTCGCTGCGGGTGGTGGTGCCGGTGGGATTAAAATTGCCGTCCGAGCCTTTTAATATACCTAAAGCTGCCATGGTGTACACCGCACGGTTGCTCCAGTGGTTTTCAGGAAAAGCGCGCATATCCTGAAAGGAAATGCCTGTAATCTGTTCCGAAAACAAAGCGGAAACCGAAAGGGTGCAAAGCATCATAAGCAGTACGGTAACTGCTAAAACCCTCTTCATGCCTTAGCAACCTCAAAGGAGATTTCGCAGCGATTTAACAAATCCGCCCCCTGATACAAATCATAAGAAAGGGTGCAGGATGCACCAAACGGTGAGCCGTCAAAACGGATTTCATTTGGCTTTGCAGTCAAATCCATTTCCCCATAGGGGGTTTTGTATGTAAAGGGAACAGCTTCGTTACTGTTTAAGGTAAAGGTTACCTCTGTGCTTGCTTCGCCCTGTCGCGAAACGGTGAGTTTGCCTTGATTCAACGTAATACGGTTTTGGGCGCCCTTGCCTGTCTCAGAATCCGGCTCACAGAATGCAAGCACCGCATTTTCCCCGTCATAGGCATAGCTGCAGGGTACTTCAAAGCGCATCCGCGCATCGCCCGTAACCGAAGTAAAGCTCAGTTTTCCTGCAAAAGAAGCAGCAGTCTCCTCCCCTGCAAATTTATCCATCGCAAGCTCAATTAAGCTTGTAATCAGCTGTTTTTGCGGTACACCGCCCTTTTCCAGCATCTTCGGATACATGGAAATGTCGGTAAATCCGGGGAGGGTGTTGACTTCGTTAATTAAAACAGAATCGTCGTCTTTCACGAAAAAGTCAATACGGCTCTGCCCCGAAAGACCAATTCCTGCAAAAATCTTCTTTGCATAGTGACGTACCTTTTGTGCCACCTCCGGCTTTAAGTCCGCAGGGATACGGATGGTGGATTCAATTTTGTATTTGGCTTCGAAATCATAAAATTCGTTGGCAGAAATCACCTCGCCCGGCATGGGGACATAAATGCTGTCACCATTGCCTAAAGGCGCGCTTTCCACCTCGTGACCCTGAATAAATTCTTCCACTAAAATTTTATCGTCATGCTCGGCAGCAAGCTTTAACGCCTCTAAAAGACCTTCTCTGTTCTTGGCTTTGGCAATGCCCACCGAGGAGCCTGCGTTGGCAGGCTTTACAAAAGCGGGATAGCCAAGCTTCTGCTCGATTTCCGAAACAATCGCATCAGGATTATTCAAATCCCTTTTCAGCACGGTCACCCAGTTTGCCTGGGGTATGCCTAAATACTGAAACATAATTTTGGCTACCGTTTTATCCATGCAGATGGCAGAGGATAGCATATCGGGACCTACACAAGGCAGGTTTGCCAGGGTACAAAGTCCCTGCACCGTACCGTCCTCACCGCATTTACCGTGCAAAACGGGGTATACTACATCTACGGGTCTGATTTCAACACCGCCTTTTCCCATGACTAAGAGTCCGCCGACCGATGCATCGGGGCTTAAAAAGGCAGGGGTAATTTTATCGGATTTTTCCCAACCGCATTCACGGATGCCCGAGATTTCTCCTTCGTATAAATACCATTTCCCTTCGGTGGTGATACCCACCATAACAGGCTCAAATTTATCTGTATCCAACTGTGAAAGCACGTTGGTCACCGAAAGCTCTGAAACGCTGTGCTCGGAGGACTGACCGCCGAACAGCACCAATACTTTTATTTTTTCCATATTCTGCTAACCTCACCGTCTTGATTATAAATTTACTTACTATATAGTATACTATAAATTGCAACAAATTTCAACCACTTGCGATAGATTTTTAAAAAACATTTTTTTCCTTGCTTTTTTTTCAGCCCTATGGTATAATAAGAAAATGGAAAATTTATTCTGCGCTTACTTTTTTGGCGAAGCGACAACAGAAAGGACATAGAACTATGGAAAAGAAGAGAATATTTTCGGGTATTCAGCCTTCAGGCGCCCTGACCATCGGAAATTACTTAGGGGCCTTGAAGAACTGGAGCCGTATGATTGACGATTATGACTGCATATTCTCGGTGGTTGACCTGCATGCCATTACGGTACGTCAGGACCCGAAGGAATTAAAAGAAAGATGCATGGCGCTCATTGCCCAGTACATTGCCTGTGGCATCGACCCTGAAAAATGCACCATTTTCATTCAGTCACATGTTCCCCAGCACGCAGAGCTTTCGTGGCTTTTAAACTGCTACACCTACATGGGTGAATTGGAGCGCATGACCCAGTTTAAGGACAAGTCCTCCCGTCATGCAGACAACATCAACGCAGGTCTTTTCACCTACCCTGTGCTGATGGCGGCAGACATTTTGCTGTATCAGGCAGATTTAGTGCCCGTAGGACATGACCAGAAACAGCACTTAGAGCTTTGCAGAGATTTAGCAGAGCGCTTTAACCGTATCTACGGTGAGGATTCCTTTAAAATTCCCGAGCCGTTTATCGGCAAAGAGGGCGCAAGGGTTATGGACCTGCAGAATCCCGAAAAGAAAATGAGCAAATCCGAACCGCAAGGCTCTGTGGCACTTTTGGAAGACCCCAACTCCATCATCAAGAAAATCAAACGTGCCCAGACAGACTCTTTGATGCTTGTAAAACATGGCGAGGGCAGACATGGTATCAACAACCTGTTGTCCATTTACTGTGCAACCACCTCCAAAACCTTGGAAGAAGCCGAGGCTGAATTCGACGGCAAGGGCTACGGTGATTTCAAAAAAGCTGTGGCAGAGGCGGTTGTGGCTGAGCTTTCTCCCATTCAGGAAAAATACAATGAGCTGATGCAAAACAAGGATTACTTAACCGAGGTTTACCGTAAAGGTGCCGCGCGTGCCACCGAAATTGCATCTGAAACCATAAAAGATATCCACGCCCGCATCGGTTATGTGGAACGTTAAGAGGGCTGATTTATGAAAGAAACTGTCATTTTGGTTTTAGCATTTATTGTTGCACTTTTAGCATCCTATGCCACCACCCCGATTGCAGTTAAAATCGCGCACAAGGTGGGTGCTGTGGATGTACCTAAGGACAATCGACGCATGCACAAAAAGCCGACGCCACGTCTTGGCGGTATTGCCATTGTGTTCGGCTTTCTGGTCAGTGTAATCTGCTTTTGCAGACTGCCCTGGGAATATGTGGGTATTGTGCTGGGCGGTATCATTATTATGTTTATGGGCGCCATTGACGACTGCAAACCGCTTCCTGCGCTGTTAAAATTCGGCATTCAGATTTTAGCGGCACTCATTCCGGTGCTGTTTGGTGTAAAAATCGAATTTTTCTCCAGCTTCAACCTGTTTAACAGTGCACCCCTTTGGGTGTTGGGCGGTTTAGCCGTGCCCATTACGGTGTTCTGGATTGTGGCACTGACCAACGCCATGAATTTAATTGACGGCTTAGACGGCTTAGCTGCAGGTGTTGCTTCCATTTCGTCCCTTTGTCTGCTTGCCGTTTCGCTTATGTACAGCGAAACCCATGTGGCACTCTTTACCGCATGTTTAGCAGGTGCGTGCTTTGGCTTTTTGCCTTACAATTTCAACCCCGCCCGCATTTTTATGGGCGATTCGGGTTCGACCTTTTTAGGGTATATCCTGGCTTGTATTTCCATTGAGGGAATGCTGAAAGGGGCAACCACCGTAATCTCCATTGCAGTGCCTCTGGTAGTGCTGGCACTTCCGCTTATGGATACGGCAGTTGCCATCATCCGCCGTATGATTAATCACAAGCCCATCATGCAGCCCGACAGAGGGCATTTGCATCACAAGCTGATTGACAAGGGCTTTTCCCACAAGCAGGCTGTGCTGATTTTATACGGCATTTCCGCATTGCTTGGTGCCTTTGCCATTGTGATGTGCGGATTCGGCTTGTTCCGTGCCCTGCTTCTTTTAGGCACCGTCGGCATTTTTGTTCTGCTCTGGTTCTTACTGCGCCACGCGCCCTATGAACACGAACAAAAAGAAGAATCCAACACAGAAAATAAAGAATAAAGAATAAAAATCCACCGGCATAGCCGGTGGTATTTCATTTTCGGGCATAGCCCTACCCGATACTGGCTGCGCACAAGTGCGCTTTTTATTGGCCTGCCAGCCATGCAACGATTACTTGCTACCCATAAATGGGTTATTTTAA
>JAFQQW010000048.1 GCA_017410375.1 Clostridia bacterium
AAAGATTTTTGCACTTTTACTTATGGTGGTTATGTCATTTACACTCTTAACAGGATGCAGTGATCCTGTTTATGATGATTTGGAAAACTTCTTAAATGTTGAAATGAAAGAAGTTACTGAAAATTATACAAAAATCACAACAGAGGTTGGAACTTGGGAAACACTTGAAGACGATGCTGCTATTAAGAAAAGTATTGACGATACACTTCTTCCTCTTGTTGAAGCTTCCCTTACTGCTCTTAAGGACATCAATCCTGAAACAGAAGAAGTTAAAGCTATCAAAGATAAGTATGTTAAAGTAATGGATACTTATAAGGTTGCTTTTGAAACTCTTGCAGAAGGTTGTGAAACTCAGGACGAAGCTACAATCAGTACAGCAACAGAAAAACTTGAAGAAGCAGTTAGCTTGCTTGACGAATACAACAAGGCTTTAGAAGAACTTGCTAAGGAACACGGTTCAGAAGTTGAATATTAATAGAGGAGCAAATTTATGAGTTGGTACATACAGGCAATTAAGAATTATTGCAATTTCAGTGGAAGAGCAAGAAGAACAGAATACTGGATGTTTGCTCTTATCAGCGCCGTTATCGTATTGCTCTTGGGAATAATTGATGGAATAATTGGGATTAAGCTTCTCACAAGTTTATACAGCTTGTTTATTGTGATACCTGAACTTTCCCTGTCATTCCGCAGACTGCACGATATTGATAAGTCGGCGTGGTGGCTTTTGATTGCATTTGTCCCCGTAATCGGAGCAATTGTTCTTTTGGTTTTCTCGCTTAAACCCGGAACAGTAGGTACTAACAACTACGGTGACGATCCAAAAGCAACATACATTGGATAAAAAATAATTTTATAATTGTGTAAAGCCTTAACAGAACCCTCTGAGATAACAAATGTTGTTTTCAGAGGGTTTTACTATATCAAAATTTAATACACATCAAAGAAATGAGCTTTTGCAAAAACCTTCGTAGACTTATGCCATCTTCTGTGGTATGTTTGTGTTGCCGAAAAGGTAAATACGAATTTAGGAGATGAAAATTTATGAAGAAAAAAGTATTATGTACGGCAATGGCAGTGACAATACTGCTGACACAAACGGCATCAGCGGCACCTTGGCAATGGCATCGGAATGAACTAATATACGATAGCGAAATCGGTTTTTAGGAAATGTAACCTTAACCTTCGCATCGGACGGTGGGAGCTTTATCAGTCCAATAACCAAACGATATGGCGAAAGCATAAGCATTGAAAGCTACATCCCGACAAAATACGGATACACATTCAAGGGATGGTTCACAGACCCCCGAACAAAGCAGAATTAGGTAACAACATTCAAATTCACAAAACCTGATGTCCTATATGCGAAATGGGAAAAGAATCCGGAAGAACCCATAAATCCAAATGATGAAATTATGGCAAAAGATACTTGCTACCTTACAGATGAAGAAACTGCGAAAAGAGCTGAAATCATAGAAGAAAAAAATAAAGCCTACATTGAAGGCTTCGGCTATGTAGCACCAAGCAAAACCAAAACCATAATCGCAGACTCAGACGGTGACATAAATAAAATGGTCGGCACAATGGAATAAAGCCCTATATAAGCAAATTGAGGTTACGCATACAATGTATGCGTAACCTCTTTTGGAGTCAATTATTAACTTGACATAGATTATATAGCAGATACAATAAAATGTCAAGGATTTGATAAAAATATCCCACAATAATAAGCCGATAGTAAAGACAATTAGTAGCAGGTAGAATTGTTTACACCTTACAGATAGTTAAAAGCGATTGTAGGGCAAATATAACGGCTTTTTGAGGGGATTTTGGCAAAAAAGAGCACCAAATTATGGTGCTCAGTGGCGGAGCGGGTGGGATTCGAACCCACGTGCCTGACGGCAACACGATTTCGAGTCGCGCTCGTTATGACCACTTCGATACCGCTCCGTGTATATCTAAACTCAAAAATGAGTTTAAAGCAAATATTAAGTTTTATTAGAAATCTCGTTAGAAAAGATTTTTTGTTTTGTCAGCACCGATTGCTGAAAACCGCACTGTTACAGGGTTTGCGGAGAATTGCATTCCAACAACTTCTAAAAGTTTGAAACGATTTCGAGTGTGTCCGTTATGTCCTGTTGCGGTGGCAATTGGTTGATTTTTAAAAACCACGGGACTATTATAGCATAAATTCTTTATGAAAGCAAGGTTTTTTTGCGGTTTTGGCGAAAAAAGTTTGTCGACTGCGGAAATTGGATGGTTGACACTTAAAAAATTATATGCTATAATTATTTAGATATTTGTACAAAGAAAGCGGAGGAAAAATATATGCAAAGAACGCTTATATGTAATGTAAAAAATGAGATTGGCAATCAGGTGAAGGTACAGGGCTTTATCGATAATTTCAGAAACGGTAAGTCCATGGCTTTTATCGTGCTTAAAGATATCACCGGCAAGGTACAGATTACGGTGGAAAAAGAAAAGTGTGAGGCTTTTTTGGAAAAGGTGGAAAGCTTGACACCTGACTCTGTTATTACTGTAACAGGTACCGTTGTGGAAAACGAATATGTAAAGATGGGCGGTATGGAAATTCTGCCGGATGCTCTGGAAATCGAAAGCATCGCAGACGCGCTCCCCATTGCTAGAAAAGAAATTCCTGCAACCAAGAAAAAGCAGGCGGTAGAACGTTCTTCCATTGACCAGAGAATTGACTACAGATGGATTGACTTGCGTACCGATGAAAATCAGTTGATGTTTAAGGTGCAGACCGCTTTTGTTAACGCAATGCGCAAGTTTCTTTTGGATAAAGACTTTATCGAAATTCATACGCCAAAGCTGATTGGTGCGGCTTCCGAGAGTGGCTCGGATGTATTTGAAGTAAAATACTTCGATAGAAGTGCATACCTTGCCCAGAGCCCACAGTTCTATAAGCAAATGGCTATGGCAAGCGGATTTGAACGTATTTTTGAAGTTGGACCCGTATTCCGTGCGGAAAAATCCTTTACCAGCAAGCATACCACCGAATTTACCGGCTTTGACTTAGAGTTCAGCTACATTGAATCGTTCAGAGACGTTATGAAGATGGAAGAAGAGCTTTTGACCTTTGCGTTAAAAGAAGTAAGCGAGAAATACGGTGAAGCCATTAAAGAAGCATTCGGTATTGAACTGATTGTACCTAAGACTCCGTTCCCGGTGGTTACTTTAAAAGAGCTGTATGACGGATTAGAAAAGGATTTTGGCTTTACTGTACCCGAATCCGAAAAGGGTGACCTGACCACCGAAGCTGAAAAGTTAAGCTATGAATGGGTTAAGAAAAATTACGATCATGAATTCCTGTTTGTAACAGACTTTGATGCAGAAAAGAGAGCATTCTATCATATGCGTGACGAGCAGGGTGTACCCCAGGGCTATGACCTTATCTGGAGAGGTGTGGAAATCACCACCGGTGCACAGCGTGAACACCGTTATGAAATCTTAAAGAAGCAGGCAGAAGAAAAGGACTTGGCAGAAGACGTAAAATTCTACTTAGAATTCTTTAAATATGCTTGCCCGCCTCATGGTGGCTTTGGTATCGGTGTTGACCGTATCACCATGTTGCTGTTAGGTCTGCACATTAAAGATGCGATGTTCTTATTCCGCGGTCCCAACAGATTAAATCCGTAAAGTATTCTAAATCCCGCCATCCGGCGGGATTTTTCATATCTGAAATGATATGGAGTAATCTCAAAAATATATTTGCCAAAGGTCGGGAAAAATGATATAATAACCAAAAGGAGATGATGATATGCAACAGGATTTTTTTAAAGGGACTGTAGCGGAGCGAATCAGCATGATGATAAAAAGTCCGCTGTTTTTGTGGGCAAACATTTTTGTATGCATGTTTTCGCTGTTTTTGTTGCTGGATTTTCCGGTGATTCTGCTCACAGTTATCGGGCTCTGGCGGTTGTTTGCGGCACGCAAAGATGAATTTGCCACCGAGAAGATGCGAAGTGCTATACAGCTTATACGCACAAGCATGGTGGTAAACTTTATTGCGATGCTGGTGCAGATTGTTTTCTGGGGGCTTGGGGATGTACCGCAAGGGGATAAGCAGTCGCTTTTGCCGTACATCGTGCCCTACTTAAAAATGTTCTGGCCGATTCTTCTGGTGTTTGCGACGGGATTTGTTGCGTGCCTTCGCTGTTGTGAAGTGTTGCGTGAGCCGTATAACAAAAATCGGGTATTTCAGCTTGCAACCGGCTCGCTTTTGCTCTTGTTTTTAGGGTATCTTGCATACATAGGCTGTTTACTCTTACCGAAACAGAATACCGTCGGCATGGTTGTGCTTTTGGTGTTTGGAGGATTGATTGCACTCTCAAGCTTACTTTATGGTATATGGCTTTTAAAATATTCAGCAACAGAAAACTGACTGAAAGGTCAGTTTTTGTTGTTTTGTTTATTTTTTTCAACAAAAAGTAAAAATAATTTAATTTAAATTGCGTAAAGTGCTGGAAATTTTCGACAAATTGTGCTATAATGTATATTGACGGATTTTGGGATTTCAGTATAAGGGGCACAAAAAATACATATTATTTTTGTGACCATTAAAAGGAGAGAAAAGGTATGTCGGAATATCGTGCAGGCATTGATATCGGCTCGACCACAGTAAAACTGGTCATCATTGACGATTCGGGAGAAATGTTATACAGCGCGTATCGACGTCACTTTGCGCACATTCAGGAGACACTTTCGGAATTGCTGAAGGACGCTAAGGCGCTTTTGGGTACATGTAGCTTGCGTATCAAAATTACCGGCTCAGGCTCGATTAATCTGGGCAAGGCGTTATACATTCCGTTTGTGCAGGAGGTTGTGGCAGTTGCAAACGCTTTGCAGGCAGTAGCACCGCAAACAGACGTAGCGGTAGAGCTTGGCGGTGAGGATGCGAAAATCATTTATTTCACCGGTGGTCTGGAAGAGCGGATGAATGGTGTTTGTGCCGGTGGCACAGGCTCTTTTATCGACCAGATGGCAGCACTTTTGCAGACTGATGCGACGGGACTGAATGAGGCGGCGGAAAGTTATAAGCAGATTTATCCCATTGCGGCACGTTGCGGTGTGTTTGCAAAAACCGATATTCAACCGCTGATTAACGAGGGCGCGGCTAAATCAGATTTGGCGGCATCTATTTTTCAGGCGGTGGTGAATCAGACAATTTCAGGGCTTGCTTGCGGTAAACCCATCCGCGGTTGCGTGGCATTTTTGGGCGGTCCCTTACATTTTTTGCCGGAGCTGAAAAAAGCGTTTATCCGGACACTGGATTTAAAGCCTGAAGAAGTGGTGGATTCGGAAAATTCCCATTTGTTTGCGGCATTGGGCGCGGCTTTGGAGGCAGGCGAAGCGCAGGCGCATGACATGGACGGTCTGATTGCCCGTTTGGACAACGGTATTGAAATCCGGTTTGAAATTAACCGCCTGGAGCCGCTTTTTGAAAGTAAGCAGGCATTCGAGGAATTTTGTTCACGGCACGAAAAGGCGGTTGTACAAAAAAGCACGTTATCGGATTACAGTGGAAAGTGTTTTTTAGGTATTGATGCAGGCTCAACCACCACGAAGCTGGCTCTAATCGGTGAGCAGGGCGAGCTGTTGTTTTCCCATTATACAAGCAATAAGGGGAATCCCGTACAAACGGCAATTGATGCCATCGGATTGCTGAAGGCAAGCATGCCCGACACTGCGGAAATCGTACATTCCTGCTCCACGGGCTATGGTGAAGCGCTTTTAAAGAGCGCATTCTGTTTAGATGAAGGAGAAGTGGAAACGGTTGCCCATTGTACAGCGGCAGCGTTTTTTGACCCGGAAGTGGACTGTGTGCTGGACATCGGCGGTCAGGACATGAAATGCATCAAATTAACAGACGGTACGGTGAGTACCATTCTTTTAAATGAGGCGTGCTCCTCGGGGTGTGGCTCTTTTATCGAAAATTTTGCAGTATCCTTAGGCTATACGGCAGAATCCTTTTCGGAAGAAGCGATTTTTGCAGAGCATCCGGTGGATTTGGGCACAAGATGTACCGTGTTTATGAATTCCAATGTAAAACAGGCGCAAAAAGAGGGCGCAGCGGTGTCGGATATTTCGGCAGGACTTGCGTACTCGGTGATTAAAAATGCGCTGTTTAAAGTTATCAAACTCAGTACTGCCAAGGATTTGGGTGACCACATTGTCGTGCAGGGCGGTACGTTTTATAACAAAGCGGTTTTGCGTGCCTTTGAAAAAATTGCAGGCGTGGAAGCTGTTTGTCCGGATATTTCGGGCATCATGGGCGCATTCGGTGCCGCGCTGATTGCAAAGAACCGCTACAACGGTCAAAAGAGCAGTATGCTTCCGCTTGATGCGATTTTGAATCTTACATATAAGACCAAGGCGGTGCGTTGCGGAGGTTGTGTGAACAACTGTATGCTTACCGTAAACACCTTCCCGGATGGCAGACGGCATATCACCGGCAATCGCTGTGAAAAGGCGTTGGGCGGTGACGGAAACAAGCAGGCACCGAACATGTTTGCCTATAAACAAAAGCGGATGTTTGATTATAACCCGCCTGCAAAAGCATACCGTGGCGAAATCGGTATTCCGCGTGTGCTGAATCTGTATGAAAACTATCCCTATTGGGCGACGTTTTTTAAAGAACTCGGGTTTAAGGTGGTGCTTTCGCCTTTGTCCGATCGCAGTATTTATGAGCTTGGCATGGATTCCATTCCGTCCGAATCGGAGTGCTATCCTGCAAAGCTTGCCCATGGACATGCGGAATGGCTGATTCAAAAAGGGCTGCGGACCATTTTCCACCCTTGTGTATTTTACGAGCATCAGGAAAATCCAAAGGCACAGAATCATTTTAACTGCCCGATGGTGATTTCTTATCCCGAAAACTTGAAAAATAACTTAGAGGCAGTTGTCAACGGCAATGTGCGTTATGTTTGCCCGTTTATCGCATTTACGGATGAGCGGACAGCGGAAGACCGATTGGTTGAGGTTTGCCAGGAAACCTGGTGTATTCCGGAGCACGAAGTGCGCGCGGCGGCGAAAAAGGCATGGAATGAGCAAATAAAAGCCAAAGAAGATGTGCGTGCCGAGGGGCGTCGGTTGCTTTCTGAAATGGAAAAGTCAGGCGGTAAGGGGGTTGTGCTTGTGGGCAGACCCTATCACTTAGATCCCGAAATCAATCACGGTATCCCTGAAATGATTGCTTCTTATGGGTTGACGGTGTTTACCGAGGACAGCTTAACCTTTGATTATGACGACATAAAGGGTTTGCGTGCCAATGACCAGTGGGTTTATCACACCCGTTTGTATCAGGCGGCAAACTTTGTGAGCAAACGGGACGATTTAGAGTTGATTCAGCTCAATTCTTTCGGTTGCGGTCTCGACGCGGTGACCTGCGACCAGGTGGCGGAAATCTTGGAAAACAGCAATAAGCTGTATACCGTTCTGAAAATTGACGAAGTGAACAATCTGGGCGCGGCACGCATCCGAATCCGAAGTCTGCTTGCGGCAATGCGTATGCGCGAGGAGCGTAATATTTGCGCAATTCCAAAAATGTATCAGCACCAAAAGACTGAATATACATCTGCGATGCGAGAGGCGGGCTACACCATTTTAGCACCCCAAATGAGTCCCGTACATTTTGACATTGTGGCACCGGTATTCAAACGGTACGGCTATAATGTGGTGGTGTTGGATAACGAAGGACGGTCTGCCATTGATACAGGCTTAAAGTATGTAAACAACGATGCTTGCTTCCCATCTATTACCACCATCGGACAGATTATGGAGGCGGTGCTGTCGGGTAAGTACGATACCGATAAGCTTGCCATTATCATGAGCCAGACCGGCGGTTGCTGTCGTGCCAGCAACTATGTGGGCTTTATCCGCAGAGCTCTGGAAAAAGCAAACCTTTCGCATATTCCGGTGATTTCGCTAAATGCCAACGGCATGGAGCGCAACGAGGGCTTTAAGGTGTCTCCAAAAATGTTGGCGGATGCCATGCGTGCCATTGTGCTGGGCGATTTGTTTATGCGCTGTGTTTATCGGGTGCGTCCCTATGAAAAGGAAGCCGGCTCTGCCAATGCTCTGCATGCAAAATGGCGCGAGATTGCCATTGATTGCCTGACCAATCCCGAAACAAAATATTCTTATAAGCAGGTGTGCAAAGGTATTGTGGATGCCTTTGACAAGCTACCGACAGATGAAAGCCTTGTAAAGCCAAGGGTTGGGATTGTGGGCGAAATTCTGGTTAAATATATGCCTCTTGCCAACAATCACATTGTAGACCTCTTAGAGCAGGAAGGGGTAGAGGCGGTTGAGCCCGATTTGCTGGACTTTTTGAATTACAGTTTGCTAAACAGTGAATTCAAAAACAGATATTTGGTTTCGCCCCGTAAAACAGCATGGGGTGCAAAGCTTGGGTTATTTGCTCTTAAAAAGCTCAGAAAGCCTGCGATAGATGCTTTGAAAAAGAGCAAGCGGTTTGAAGCACCGATGGATATCCGTCAGGTGGCAGAGTTGGCAAAGCCCATTTTGTCGTTGGGAAATCAGTACGGTGAAGGGTGGTTCTTAACGGGTGAAATGGCAGAGCTTATCATAAGCGGTACGCCTAATATTGTATGTGTACAGCCTTTTGCGTGTCTGCCCAATCATGTGGTGGGCAAGGGCATGATTAAGGCACTTAAAAACCATTATCCCGATGCAAATATTGTGGCGGTGGATTATGACCCGGGTGCCAGTGAGGTAAACCAATTGAACCGTATTAAGCTGATGCTTTCAACCGCAAAGAAAAATTTACAAAAATAAGAAAAAAAGCAGAAAATCTTTCGATTTTCTGCTTTTTCTTATTTCTTACAATTACAATGACCGTTACATTTGTCACCGTCGGGACAGCCGATGCAACGGGCGCCGGAGCGCTTCTTTTTGATGATGTACCAAAGGGCACCGCCCACGATAATCACCACGGCAATTAAAATGCCGATGTCGGTTGTATTCATTTTAAAGCCTCCTTATACGTTGGCAGGCGTTTTCTTCTTGGAATTCTGATATTCTTCCTTAAACTTTTTGTTGTTGCGGATAATGATTGCAGAGATGATTCCTGCAATAACAAGCACCGCAATGAGTCCCGGAACAAAACCGCTTGCAAGCTTGCCGGTGGAAATCAGTGTACCAATCTGGTATACCAAAAAGCCGATGGTAAAGCCAACGCTGAGCTGAAGTCCGATACCGCCCCACAGCCATTTTGCACTCTTCATTTCAGCGTTCATGGCACCGATTGCCGCAAAGCAAGGGGGCGTGAAGAGGTTAAACATCATATATGCCAAAGCACCTGCGGCGGTCAGGTTGATGGCTTCTGCCACCTTTGCACCTTCGCCGACCAGTTCTAAATCACCGTTGATGACAGCACCTAAGCCAAACAGGGTTGCAATAGTGCCGACAACGTTTTCCTTTGCAATAAAGCCGGTAACGGCACAAGCCACAAGCTTCCAGGAAGCAAAGCCGATAACCGGAATTAAAATCCAGTCAATGGGTCCGCAGATAGCGGCTAAGATGGAATTTGAACCATCTTCCAACGCGGGCTTTAAACCGGGAGTGAACGAGCTCATCAGGGTTACAACCACGTTGCAGACCAGAATGATTGTGCCTGCCTTTACGATATATGCCCAGCCTCTGCCACACATGGATTTTACCGCTCTCCAAAGGCTCGGAACCTTGTATTCGGGAAGCTCCATGATGAAGAAGGATTTTCTGTGCTTATAGGCTGTAATTTTGTTAATTAAAAGTGCGCAAAGCAGAATGATGATAATGCCTGCAAAATACATTGCAGTACCAATCCATGCGTGCTTGGGGAAGAATGCACCCACAAACAGCGCAATAATGGGAAGCTTTGCACCGCAGGGCATGAAGGGGGCGAGCATAGCGGTTGCCCGTCTTTCTCTTTCGTTGCGGATGGTACGGCAAGCCATAACGCCGGGGATGGCACAGCCTGTACCGATGACAAACGGAATAACCGATTTGCCCGAAAGCCCGACCTTTTTGAAGATGGGATCTAACACAACCGATGCGCGTGCCATGTATCCGCAATCTTCCAGCAGGGCAATCATGAAATACATAACCATAACCAGAGGTAAAAAGCCTACCACGGCACCTACACCGTCAATAATGGCGCTGGATACCAAAGAGGTTAAAAATTCGCTGCTGCTGCCTGCCATCCAGCCTTCCACAACACCGCCAAAGGCTTCGATGCCGGCAACTAAGTAGTCTGCAATCATCGGACCAAGCCAAGCCTGGGAGATATAGAATACCAGCCACATAATTACCGCAAACAGCGGAATGCCCAGCCATTTGTTGGTCAGAATCGCATCGATTTTGTCCTGGCTGTTCTTTTGGTTGGTTTTAACCGCTCTTTTTTCTACTTTTTTCACAATGGCGTTTACAAAGTCAAAGCGTTTTCTGTCTTCTGCTTCTACGCTTTTTTTGTCGGTCAAGTCAATGTCGTTTTGTATGTAAGGGGCGGTCTGTGTCTTGCTTTCGGCAACTCTTGTTGCCTCTGCAATCACTTCTTTTAAACCTTTATCGGAGGTGGACACGGTTTCAATAACGGGACAGCCGAGCTTTTCGGAAAGCAGGGATGCATCAATAGTGTTTTCTTTCTTTTGGTTGATGTCGCTTTTGTTCAGTGCCACAACCATCGGAATGCCCAGTTCTAAAAGCTGTGTGGTAAAAAACAAGCTTCTGCTTAAGTTGGTGGCATCCACAATGTTGATAATGGCATCGGGATTTTCGTTTTTCACATATCCGCTGGTGATGCTTTCTTCGGATGTGAACGGGGACATGGAGTATGCACCCGGTAAGTCAACGGCGATTAAATCCTCTCCGTATGCTTTTTTGATGGCGCTTTCTTTTTTGTCAACCGTAACGCCTGCCCAGTTGCCAACTCGCTCGTTCTTGCCGGTGAGCGCGTTGTACATGGTGGTCTTACCGCTGTTCGGATTACCCGCTAAGGCAATTCTCATGTGATTTCCTCCTTTTTTGCAGTTAGTAGCAACTAACTAGTGCTTAAAATATATACGGCTTTAAAAAGCCGTTTGTTTTTTAACCGATGATAATGGCTTCAGCCAGTTCATTGTCAATGTTGTATCTACCGTCTTTGATAGAGACAATACAACCGCCCTTTAAGTGGGAAATGACCGTAATGGTTTCACCGCTGTAGCAACCGAGCGAGAACAGAAATGCGTCCAGCTCCTCGTCGTCGGTATCAATTTTTTTGATGATGTATTCTACCTCTTCTACGGCATCCTTTAATGTCATTTTTCCCACCTCGGTTCTTTGGTTAGTCTTTCCTAACCTCATGTATTATATCACCTAAATTTTTCCTTGTCAATAGTTTTTTTGGATTTTTTTTAAAAATTTCCGAAATAAAAATCTAATGTTTGACAAACAGACTTTTTTTCGGTATAATAATAGAAAAGAGAGGTAGGAAATATGAAAATAAAAGAATCGGCAGAGAATTATCTGGAAACCATTCTGATGCTGAAAGAGAAAAAGGGTCAGGTCAGAAGCATTGATATTGCAAATGCGCTGTCGTTTACCAAGCCCAGTGTTTCGGTTGCCATGAAGGCGTTCCGGGAAGAGGGATATATTACGGTGGATGAGGCAGGAAATATAAGCTTAACCGAAAAGGGACTGGAAATTGCCCAGAAAATGTATGAAAGACATCATGTGATTGCCAAAGCGCTTATGCGAATCGGCGTAGATGAGGAAACCGCGTATGAGGACAGCTGTAAAATCGAGCATCACATCAGCAAAACAACCTTTGAACAGTTAAAAAAGTTTTTGGAAACAAAAGCGTAATTTATAAAAAAATTTAGGAGGCGAATCCGATGAAAAAATTTAAAGTAGGTGTTCAGCTGTATTCTGTACGCGACAACATGGCAGAAGATATGTACGGCACCTTAAAGGCAGTAAAGGAAATGGGTTATGATTATGTGGAATTTGCAGGTTATTTCGGCAAATCCGCAGAAGAAGTAAAGGCAATGCTTGACGAGCTGGGCTTAGAAGCGGCTTCTGCACACCAGAGCTACGACCTGTTCTTAAAGGAAGGACAGAAGGCTGTGGATTACTTAAAAACCTTAGGCGCAAAATACGTTGCAATTCCGTGGATGGCAGCTGAAAACCAGAAGGGCTGTGCAGAATACGACAGCATCATTGAAGATATTAAAAAGGTTGCAAAGCTGTTGAAGGACAACGGCATTCAGCTTCTTTATCACAACCACGACTTTGAATTCCAGAAATTCGAAGGCAAGTTCAAGCTTGACTGGTTGTATGAAACCATTCCGGCTGATTTACTGCAGACCGAAATCGATACCTGCTGGGTACACTATGCAGGCTATGACCCGTCCGAGTACCTGCTCAAATATGCAGGCCGTGCACCGGTTGTACACTTGAAAGACTTTACCTGCAAAGCATTAGGCGGTGGCCCTGCTTATGCATTGATTGACGAAAACGGCAACGAAATCGAAGATGCACCCAACAAGGAAGACAACGAATTTAAGTTTGCTCCCTGCGGTCAGGGTCGTCAGGATTTCGTGAAAATCTTAGATGCCGCTGAAAAGGCAGGCGCAGAATATGTTATCGTAGAACAGGATCAGACCTACGATACACCTGCACTCGATGCCATCAAGCAGAGCAGAGAATACTTAAAGACCTTAGGTCAATAATAATACACACAAAAAGACTTTCCGTGAGGAAAGTCTTTTTTCATCCCCTAAAAAGCACTTGAAACAAAGGAAAGGGTGTGGTATACTGATAATGAAGGATATTGAAAGGAATCGCAAATGTCCCGTACAATTTTTTGTCCCTGGCTTGACATGAGTTTGCAAGGCAAACTCAATGAATTGCCTTACGGCATTAATTGAAATCAAAGATTTCATGAATTAATCCTTACGGCTCATGAATTGCACCTTTGGTGCATTAAAAGGCAATTCAATTCATGGAGCGAAGCGAGAATTAATGGCGTAGCCAATTCATGACAACTTAAGTTGTCAATTCATTAAGAAATGGAGAATAGCAATGAAAGAGAATAAACTTATTGAATTATCGAAAGTGTTTGCAGTCGATATTGTTAATTTATGTACTGATATTAAAGAAAACTGAAAAGGAAATGTCTTGTTAAATCAGTTGTTAAGAAGTGGTACATCAATTGGTGCAAATATTCATGAAGCAAACTATGCATCCAGCAAAGCTGATTTTATCAATAAGTTTCAGATAGCACTGAAAGAATGCTATGAAAGTGATTATTGGTTAGGATTGTTTAAGGATACAAAAATGATAACTGAAATAGAATATGCAGATATGTATGATAAATGCAGTAAAATTCGTAAACTTTTAATCGCATCAATAAATACTGCAAAGGGAAATCAGTAATTATGACAAGGCTCGTATATCATTGAAAGAGGTGGAAAAATGA